>CAZTNL010000073.1:0-1870 GCA_964614885.1 uncultured Calditrichaceae bacterium
CTGATCATTTGCATGCCACCCGCCACGCAGTTCGTGTACAGCGCGGTGTAGGTTCCGTCTATAATGCCGAATATGTGCTGCACGCCTTCCTGCTTCAACATCTCCGCAATGATCGAACCGCCGGTTGTTT
This sequence comes from uncultured Calditrichaceae bacterium, assembly GCA_964614885.1. Taxonomy (GTDB): domain Bacteria; phylum Zhuqueibacterota; class Zhuqueibacteria; order Oceanimicrobiales; family Oceanimicrobiaceae; genus JAJDAG01. Next base: position 131 of record CAZTNL010000073.1, read on the forward strand.
TCGACATGCTGCTTCGCTCCTCTGTTCGTTTCTGAAATTGGTAGTTGGGTTGTGACAAGGCCTCGAGCTGACTGATGCATGAACATGGCTACGGAGCCAAAGAACCCAACCTGAAAAATTCATAGCCACGGGGGCACAGAGTACACAAAGCTTTGTGCCGCTGTGGCAACACAGTCATGAATGAGTCAGCTTAGGTCAACAAGCGATTATATGAGTTCATTGCCGAAAAGTCAAGAGCAAACTGCCGCTGCGCTCTTGCCGGACAAAATGCTTGATCCGCTGGGGATTTTGCTCTAAATTGCCGCATGTCGCGAGGGGGCTCACCTGAATCATTCACGAACCCGGAAAACCACGAAGCTCACGCAGGACGAGTCTATCCGCGTTTATCCGTGGCCAATGTTTCGCGCCTTTGTCCGCTATGAATAACCGCTTTTCCCAATACAACAGCGGTGTCAGGACAGAGCAGAGAATTGCGGCATGAGGTTTATCGAAGCCTGCGCGGTTGACGTTTGGAACCCCAAACGAGACTCTCACACACTTTCTTAAAGTCGTGGTGCCAGTGCCTGCGCATGCACGGCAAGAAGATCCCAATTCCGCCTCCAAAAATCTGAAAGAAACAGCTCGACAACAGCGAGAGTGTGCTTTATGGGAGAGCTGATTGAAAACAGGCCAATAACTGTTCGGGTGGCGCGTCTAATTTCCTGCAAAAACTACGAGGTTTGATGTAGGTCAAACTTTTTCTGTTTCCAGACGACTATGTTGAACGGAAACTTGGGAGGAATAACGAGTGGCTTCCAAAGAAGAAATAGTCGCTGTTCTCAATACCAATCGGAGAATCTAAATGCAAACTCAACAACTCAATTTTGAAGGTCAGAGCGTTGGCGAACTGGTCGGTGAAGATTATCGGCGCGCTGACATTTTTAAATCTTTTGGAATAGATTTTTGCTGTGGTGGCAAGAAAACGGTCAAGCAAGCCTGCGCAGAAAAAGACGTGGACATGGCTGCGTTAACTACGGCACTCAACGACCTGGCAATTCAGCCCGGTGGACCTAAACAGAATCCCCGGGAATGGAGCCTTGATTTCTTGTGCGATTACATCGTCAATACACACCACCATTATGTGGAACAATCCATCCCGCAGATTCAAGCGCATACGGAGAAAGTGGCCAGCGTGCACGGCCCCAACAATCCTGATCTCATAAGAATCGCAGACCTTTTTAAAGAGGTTGCCGGTGTGATGGTTGTTCACATGCGCAAGGAGGAACTGATGCTCTTCCCCTTCATCAAGAAAATGGTAGCCGCCCAAAAATCGGGTGCGCGTCTGGAACTTCTTCCTTTTGGCAGCATCCGCAACCCGGTTCGCGCGATGGAATCGGAACATGAAGGCGCCGGAAATCATATGGCAACAATCCGTCGGCTGAGCAACAATTTTGCTCCGCCGGAACAAGCGTGCGCTACTTATCGCGTTTCATGTGCCCGGCTTCTCGAGTTTGAGGAAGATCTGCACCAGCATGTGCATCTGGAAAACAACATCCTCTTTCCAGCTGCAATTGCTCTTGAAAATGAACTGATTAACGAACGAATACAAGAAAACTAAACTACGCTTGTCAATGCGACTTGCGACACCTTGCTTTCTGAGAGAGCCGTCTTGATTCTGGGGGACGGCTCTCTCTATTTAGCCTGCCCACCGCCATCGTTAGATAGATTTGCTCGATAGTTCGTTGCTATAGATAGAATTAG
>CAZTNL010000073.1:1970-8988 GCA_964614885.1 uncultured Calditrichaceae bacterium
CACCGCCATCGTTAGATAGATTTGCTCGATAGTTCGTTGCTATAGATAGAATTAGTACCTATATTCAGCATATTTAGCCTGATTAATTCATAAATGTTGCCGTTCACCGTAAAATATGATTTCGAAAAATCAGAAAGGTTCACCTTCTTAACGTTCGAAAATTAAAGCTCGGTGTACTCTGTGTCTCGGTGGCTATGAATTTTTCAGGTTAGCAAGGGATTATGTCAGTACCTCATGGTTAGGCAGGACAGACACAAACTCCAGGAAATCCTGCGTCGATTGCCGCTTTTTTCTGAACTCAACGCAGATGAATTAGAAGCGCTAATGGCATGTTTGAAAGTGCGTTCCTGCGATCGGAAGGGGATCATCTTCCAGGAAGGTGACCCTTATCACGGGTTTTATGTCGTGGCTGAAGGCCAGGTGCTTGTTTACAAACTTTCGACCATGGGGAAGATGTTGATCATGCACATCTGTCGCTCCGGCGATTTGTTCGCCGATGTTCCGATGTTTTCTGGCGGAGCCTACCCGGCGTCGGCGCAGGCGACGCAGCCTTCGACTTTGCTGGTTTTTCCACAGGAGACGTTCGAACACTACCTGGATACCCATGCCGCCGTCCTAAAGAAAATGCTGCGCGTGTTTGCTCTCCGCCTACGTTCCCTCAACCAACGGCTGGAGCAATTGACCTTGCATGAAGTCACCGGACGCCTGGCAAGCTACCTTTTGCAGGAATTGCGGAAACTACCCCGGCCGGCCCCGTTGGAGCCATGCATCAAACTGGATATCAGCAAGAGCACGCTAGCCGCCCACATCGGCACCGCGCTTGAAACTCTCTCCCGTACCCTGCACAAACTCACCGATGACGGCATCCTGCGCGTGCGCGGAAACAAAGTTTTTATCGTCGACTTACAGAAACTCAGAGAATATGCAAGATAGCGATTCCCCAATTCAAGAGACTGTCCGTCGAACGACGCATCAGTTGATCCTAGTTGTCGACCGCCTGGCGCTGTCGTCAGAATACTCTGATTGGCAACTCCGAAGAGGTCCCCGATGAAACAGCCAGGCTATTCAAAAACAGCCATTACTTGATTTGGATCAAAGCTTTTGTGCTTCAAAGGTGCTATTTTTCAATAGAATTGAATAAGTCGATGAAAGCAAAATGGCTTGCGTAATCACTGAAGCACGTTATGGTATCGATTTATCCAAATGAACCGAGCAAACAAGTTAAGCGTTCTTGTAATGATTAAGAGTACTTTTGATATACCAGGAGAGGTCGGATGAATCAGCCAATCTCGTTGAAAACGCTCAATCGTATGTTAATGGCAACCGTGGTAATCTGTGTAATCGGGATGATCATAGGTGGCGTACTTACCTTAACTGCTCTGCCGCCGCTGCCAGAACGAACTGAAACTATGTCCGGGGCGCTGGTTTTCACCAGCCAGGATATTGTTGCGGGCAAAAAGGTTTTTATCAAGTATAACCTGATGAGTTATGGCTCCTTGCTGGGTAATGGTGCATATTACGGACCCGACTACACTGCGGAATATCTCGATATGGTCTCGTCGAAAGTTCAGGAAATTGGACCAAACGCAGTACAGGAAATTCGCAACGCGAAAATTGCAGAGGGCGTTCTTCGACTTCCCGATTGGTGGGTGGATGTTCATACCAAGGCTAAGAGTTACTACGAAGATTTCTACGTCAATGGAAATGCGGCTGCGGGCGTTGGGCGAGGAACCATCCCAACGGTCGAGGAGGCGCACCAGTTCACTGATTTTATCGCCTGGTCGGCACTAATCAGTATCATTGACAACCCCAAAAGCGACGGGTCATACACTAACAACTGGCCTTATGAACCCAAACTTGGAAATGTTCCAACACCAAGGAATCTTTTCTGGACCATGGTGACAATCGCAATCGTGCTGTTTCTCACCGCGCTAATCGTAATGGTTTATGAATATCTTAGAGTCGAATCCATACCAGATTTACCGCTTATCGGGCAACCTGGTACTCAGGAGATTTCACCGGCACAAAAAGCCGCAATTCCACTTTTTGCTATCGCCACTTTATTGTTTCTTGTTCAAACCTTCGCAGGCGGTTATATCGCCAATGCCTTCGCCAGTCGGCAAGATTTTTATGGTGTTTTTCAAATGCTCGGTTTAGAACGTGCAGTGGTCTTTCCATTTGCTGCCATACGAGCCATCCATGTCGATCTTGGTGTCCTTTGGGTTATTGGAATGTGGATGGCAGCAGCGCTCTTTTTGGCTCCATTCTTGGGCGGCAACGCCAGACCTTGGGTGAAGAAAGGAACCCATGCGCTAACAGTGATAATTTCTATTTCCGTTTTGGGCGGTTTACTGGGCATTTATCTGGCTACACGCGATATGCTTGGCGGAAGCTGGTTTTGGCTTGGCACTGAAGGGATGGAATACGTAGATATGGGTCGCATTTGGAAGTTGGGCATTACAGGCGCATTCGTTTTATGGATTGTCTTGATGCTCGGCTCGTACGGTTCAGTCATGAAACAGCAGTCTGGCCATGTCCAACGTGTTCTTGTAGGAATTGGCATCGGAATTTCGGCCGCTTTTCTGCCGAGCCTATTCTTTCTTCCGGATTCCCATTTTGTCCTTGCCGATTTCTGGCGCTGGTGGACAGTTCATTTGTGGGTTGAAGGTATTCTCGCGTTTTTCCAGGTGGCGGTTCTCGCAACTGTATTTTTTAGTCTCAAGCTTGTCGACAAAGAAACGGTAACGAAAAGCATCTATTTTGAAGGATTTTTGGTTGTGGTTGCCGGAAGTTTCGCGATTGGGCACCACTATTGGTGGGTTGGAGAACCTTCTTTTTGGATATCCATCGGAAGCATTTTCAGTACACTCGAGGTCATTCCGCTTTTCATGCTTCTGTTCCACGCTCTAAGCAGTTATAGAAAATTTCGTTGCGAAACGGGTCCATCCCCCCACCGACTCGCGTTACTATTCTTGATGGCAAGTGCTGTCTGGCAATTCATTGGATCCGGAATTCTTGGTTTGATCCTGAATTTCCCGATCATCAACTATTATGAGCATGGCACCTACCTTACCGTCGCTCATGCACACGGTTCATTTCTTGGTGGGTTTGGGTTTCTTGCAATCGGGTTGATGCTCTATTCGTTACGTTTCACGGTTTCCGAAGCACACTGGTCTGAACGCATGCTGAATTGGAGCTTCTACTTGCTCAACGTTGGGCTGCTTTTGATGCTTGTCGTCAGCGTGGTTCCAGTTGGACTGATCCAGATTTTCAAGGCGTTCTCCAATACATTTCATGCTTCGCGTGAACTGGCTTTCTACCAGCAAGAGATAGTGCAACTATTGATGAAACTCAGAATGCCGGGAGATACTCTAATTATTCTTGGGGCATTTTTATTGACTTTTCAGATACTACGAATGACCTTGAAACCTCAGGTGAGGTGATCTCATCGTTCTCTACACCTTTAGTCACCCTTTAGCTTGGGTGCACCTGGTCGGGCAAAGGCGAGGATTGATACTGCCCCGGACAATGTCTGCGAAACTGTGAGAGCAGCAGCACTGGACCTGGAAGGAGTGAGGCGACATTCTTGTTGCTCATGTCCGCCGGACCTGTCCCCAGGGCCGCCTGGGCTGTGAATATCTGCAGTGTAAAACGGTCGTTTCGATGAAACGGGCCCAGGTTCGGTGAGTGGAATAGACACACAGGAAAGAAAGTTCAACATATCGAGCAAAGGCCAGCCCCTGGGATTAATTAATGTATTGCACAAAAGGAAGGCGGCGCGGTAGCCGCAGGAGGCAGCGATGAAAGCCAGCGATCTTTTTGTCAAAGCGCTGGAAGCCGAGGGTGTCGAATACGTTTTCGGCATTCCCGGTGAAGAGAACCTCGATTTACTCGACTCGCTCTACAAATCATCAATTCGCATGATTCTCACTCGGCACGAGCAGGCGGCGGGCTTTATGGCGAGCGCCTACGGACGGCTGACCGGAAAGGCCGGCGTTTGCCTTTCTACGCTGGGACCCGGGGCGACCAACCTGGTCACGGCTGCAGCCTACGCCCAGCTCGGCGCTATGCCGATGCTGATGGTCACCGGACAAAAGCCGGTCAAGAGCAGCAAGCAGGGTCAATTTCAAATTGTCAACGTTGTCGATATGATGCGGCCGCTCACCAAGTACACCAGGCAGGTGGTCAGCGGCGAAAATATCCCATCGCGGGTGCGCGAAGCCTTCCGCCTGGCGGAGGAAGAGCGACCGGGCGCGGTGCATCTCGAACTGCCGGAAGATATTGCTGCGGAGGAAACGGACGCCGCGCTGATACCCAAAAGCAGGGCCAGAAGGCCGATCGCCGAGGAGAAATCCATCCGCCAGGCGATTGAGATGATCGAAGGCTCCCGGCATCCCTTGCTACTGGTCGGCGCCAGTGCCAATCGGAAGCTCACATGCAAGATGCTGCGCCGCTTCACCGACAAATTTGGCATTCCCTTTATCAGCACGCAAATGGGCAAAGGAGTTATCGACGAACGCGACCCGCTCTTCCTGGGCAACGCCGCCTTGTCAGACCACGATTTTCTTCATCGCGCAATCGACAAAGCCGACCTGCTGATCAACATTGGGCACGACGTTGTCGAGAAGCCGCCATTTCTTATGCAGCACGGCGGCTTCGAAGTCATTCACATCAACTTCTCCCCGGCTCCCGTCGACCCGGTGTATTTTCCACAGGTAGAAGTTGTGGGGGACATTGCGAACAGCATTTGGCAGATTTGCGAACGCTTGGAGAAACAAGAACATTGGGATTTTGCCCATTTTTCACGCGTGCGAAAGTATGTCGACGAGCATCTGCAAGAGGGGGGAGACGACGCGCGTTTTCCTGTCTACCCGCAGCGGCTGGTGGCCGACGTGCGCAAAGCGATGCCATCCAACGGCATTATCGCTCTGGACAACGGGATTTACAAGATCTGGTTTGCGCGCAATTACCGGGCGCACCAGCCCAATACAGTGCTCCTGGACAACGCGCTGGCGACGATGGGCGCCGGCTTGCCCTCGGCGATGGCCGCACGCCTGGTCCATCCTGAGCGCCGAGTGATGGCTATTTGTGGGGACGGCGGCTTTATGATGAATTCCCAGGAACTGGAAACGGCTGTGCGCCTGCAGATGCAGTTGGTCGTGCTGATTCTGCGCGACGATGCGTATGGAATGATCAAATGGAAACAGGTGGCGATGAAACTGCCCGAATTTGGTCTCGATTTCGGCAACCCGGATTTCGTCAAGTACGCTGAAAGCTTCGGTGCCTGCGGCCATCGCGTTGAAAGCGCAGATGAATTGTTCCCGTTGATGGAGCACTGTCATTCGCAACCCGGGGTGCACGTTATCGACGTCCCGGTAGATTACTCGGAAAATGACCGCATTCTGAACCGGGATCTCAGGGAAAAAAGCCAACTGGTGTGAGTGTGACGGCTCTGTACGCTCGCCTTTTTTGAAGCGGAACAGGGAATTGGCGGCATTGCAGATGTGGATGGGAGGTCCGGACGGATCTTGGGCAATGTCTTGAATGCAAAAACATAATTGGAGGGTATCCACATGATCGAAGCAGTCAACCCGGCAACAGGCGATAAGATCAAAAGTTACCAGGAGCAGACGCCTGAGTCGGTGAAGCGCGCCATCGAGGAAGCTCATGCCGCGTTTCGCGATTGGCGGCGGATGACCTTCGCCCATCGCGCTGTGCCGATGAAGGCAGCGGCGGCTATTTTGCGCGACGAGCGCGAGACTCTGACGAAGTTGATGGCCGAGGAAATGGGGAAACCGGTCCGTGAAGGTCGCGGCGAAGTCGATAAATGTGCCTGGGTGTGCGAATATTACGCTGAAAATGCCGAGCAAATGCTCAGCGAAGAGCTCGTCGCCACCGAGGCGAACAAGAGTTTTGTCAGCTTTCAACCTGTCGGTGTGGTGCTCGCCGTCATGCCGTGGAATTTTCCACTGTGGCAGGTTTTCCGCTTTGCCGCACCGGCGCTGATGGCCGGCAACGTCGGCGTGCTCAAACACGCCTCGAATGTTCCGGGCTGTGCTTTGGCGATCGAAGATATTTTCGTGCGCGCGGGTTTTCCAGCGAACGTCTTTCGCACACTTTTGATCGGCAGCCGCCAGGTCGATGCCGTGATCGAGAATCCTTTGGTGCGCGCCGTAACGCTCACGGGCAGCACGCCGGCCGGTAAAGCCGTCGCCCAAAAGGCGGGCGAGATGTTGAAAAAGAGCGTGCTCGAGCTCGGGGGCAGCGATCCGTACGTTGTTCTTGCCGACGCCGACCTGGAAGCGGCCGTGACCGCTTGTGTTACCAGCCGCTTGCTTAACGCCGGACAGAGCTGCATCGCTGCCAAGCGGTTCATTGTCGAGCAATCAGTACTGCCGCGCTTCGAGGAGTTGTTCGTGGCGCAAATGAAGTCCCACAAGATGGGGGATCCGCTGGCTGAAGAAACGCAGATAGGTCCTCAGGCGCGCCGCGATCTGCGCGATGAGTTGCACCGGCAGGTTCAGCGCTCAATCGAGCGTGGTGCCCGATGCGTTCTGGGTGGCATAATTCCCGAAGGTCCGGGTGCATTCTATCCACCGACGGTTCTGACAAATGTGCAAAAAGGCATGCCTGCATATGACGAAGAGATGTTCGGACCGGTCGCAGCCATCATTGCTGCCAAGGACGAAGCCGACGCCATTCGCATCGCCAACGACACCATCTTTGGCCTTGGCGCCGCCGTGTTTACACAAGACCTGCAACGGGGCGAGCGCATAGCGGTGGAGGAGCTGGAAGCCGGGTGCTGTTTTGTCAATGCGTTCGTCAAGTCCGATCCGCGGCTGCCATTCGGCGGAACCAAGGAAAGCGGCTATGGTCGCGAGCTCGCCCATTATGGCATCAAAGAATTCGTAAACATCAAGACTGTTTACGTCAGCTAAGTGTCTCTGGAGATGGCTGTGGTCCCGCTTCTCTAACAGGCGGTTCTGTTTGTGGCTTTCGGGCTGTATCGCGGACCTGG
>CAZTNL010000074.1:0-3305 GCA_964614885.1 uncultured Calditrichaceae bacterium
TGCCCGATTTCGGAGGACTTTTTCAGCTCGCCGCATTTTCCCAGAAACAGAACGCCCCGGGGGTGGATGGCCGTCAGCAGATGCATGATGGTCGCGGCGTTCGGCGAACCGATGCCGAAATTAACAAAGGTCAGTCCCTGGGAATTGGTCGCGGCCTGCATTGGCTTCCCGTCCCCGTAAACATCGCAGTTGAATCGCGTGGCGAATCGTCCGACATAGTCCCGGAAATTGGTGAGCAGAATGTACTGGCCGAACTTGTTCAGGGGCATGCCGGTATAGCGCGGAAGCCAGTTTCTGGCCAGCTCGAGCTTGTCGACCGGTGCTTTCTCAGTACTCGCTGTTTTTGGTGCGTTCATGTCAGACCCCGGAAATGAGCTATGATTCAGCGTCGTGGCCTGCCGGCGACACACTCACGCGGGACGGCCGGCTCACGTATTTATTGTTGTGAAGATAAAATCGCCAGGGAAGCTCCCTGGCCTTCGAAATCCCCACGCGGGGGCCGGCGACCACCTCGTCGTCCGCGATGGCGCCGTTCGACTGTAGCCGGATAGCACCACCGATTTCTTCACCGTGGTGCCCGGGTTTTATGCCGAAAGCCTGAAAAAGCTTGGCAGGACCGCTCGCAAGATTGTAGACCGAATCGGTTCGGCGACGACGACGCATCGCGTCCAGACCGGAGCGGGGTTCGACGGCCCGAATCAACACCGCCCCGACACCGTTCTTCTCGGTGGTGACATTGAGACAGCGGTGGACGCCGTATACCTGGTAAATATAAATCTCACCGTAGGTTTCCCGCAGCATGCGGCCTTTGTACGGCCGGGTCACCGCGTGGGAGGCGGCGTCGTCTTTATACGCCTCAGTTTCAACGATTGTGCCGCAACACTCTCCGTAAACCAGCGTGACCCCCAAAAGGGCGCGCGCCGTCGCCACGGTGTCGCCGGCAAAAAACTCTTTGTCAAGGCAAGAGGCCATCCATTCTCCCGGATTTCTTGCCAAGATAATCAGACGCGTGCGGAATATCAAGATCAAATGAGCTCCATTCTTGTGGAAATCGTTGACCGGAAACGGAATTATCGATACATTACCGGATGATGATTGACCACGCAGACACAACCCGGGGCCGAAGGCGACGGCTCGCCCCGCGCCTGACAACCACCCTCCTGGCGCTCCTGCTGGTTTCGCTGGGCGGCTGCGACAAGTTTGAGGGGTGTTCCAACCTCAACTTGCTCATTACGGCCAAACCGGTGCGAAATCCTGCCGGTAAAGATTTTGCCGGCACCTGGGTTCGCGCTGAATATATCAGCAATCTGCAACAGACTTTTTCGCCGCGGACTGCTCAGGTCGGTGCGCCGGGCATTACGGTTGTTCAAATCGCTCCCACCTATCTGAAAGATGACGACGTGTTCGTAGTGACCAATCACCACGACGCCACACACGCCAATGTCCGGTTCCATAAGAATAAGGGCAAGCTTTTTCTGTACCGAACTGAAGCGGCCGGCAGTGTGGAACACGACGCTGAGCTATCGCTGTACAAGTACGGGAAGGACCTCCTGCTCGGGTTCAGAGATCTCCGCACCAAAAAGGAATTCAAGCTGCAAAAAATTCCGTCCCACCTCGCGTCTTTTGACCAATTCCTCAATCGGAAGCTGCTCACCGGAACCTACACCGCAGTGAGCGACCCGAACAAGGTCGTGCCGGAGGGCAACATCTCATTCCTCTCGGACGGTGAGGTCATCGGCCACAAATCGTTCAGGAAATTTCGCATCTGGTACGATTTCTACGACGACGTGCCGCAGACAGATTTCATCGTTTTTCGCGGTGTGCGCCGTGGTGGCACGACCTGGCTTGCCTGGTCGAAAACCGGCGCAGCTCTCACTTTCTACGAACTGACCGGAACGAAAAACGGAGCACCGAACTCAACAGCGAAACAAGGAAAAGAGTATCTGCGGTTGCTCCCGCTGGACAGATAGCCCGCCCACTTAATAGCAAAAAAGGAGCCCCTCATGTGGATGGTCGTTGCGTTTCCGCTCCTGACCTGTTCTGCACAAATGCCCGCACGCCAGGCCGCCGGCGTCTCTGCCCCAGAACTGGTAGAAGCCTTCCCCAACCTGACATTCTCCAATCCTGTTTTTCTCACCGCCAGCGGCGACGGCAGTGGTCGCCTTTTCGTCGTGGAGCAGGCCGGCCGTATTCGGGTGTTTCCCAACGATTCGGCCGTTACCGCTGCCCCGGTCTTCCTCGATATCAGCGACCGGGTCACTTCCGGCGGCGAAATGGGCCTGCTCGGTCTCGCCTTCCATCCCCACTTTGGCCAAAACGGCCGCTTCTATGTCGACTACACGACCGGTTCCACCTCTGCGCTGCGGACAGTCATCTCTGAATTTTCTGCCTCTGGAAATTCCGCCGACGCCGGCAGTGAACGCTTCCTCCTGCAGGTCGACCAGATTGCCCCCAACCACAACGGCGGCATGCTGACCTTCGGCCCCGACGGATTTCTCTACATCGGCCTTGGCGATGGCGGCGGCGCCAATGACCCGGGAAAAAACGGACAGAACAAGGGAACGCTCCTCGGCACGATTCTCCGCATTGACACCGACGGCCGGGATGCTGATCTGGAGTATGCCATTCCCCCCGGCAACCCGTTCGTCGGCGACGTCGGCGTGCGCGAGGAAATATTCGCGTATGGCCTCCGAAATCCGTGGCGTTTTAGTTTCGACGCTTCTACGGGCGACCTTTGGCTCGGGGACGTCGGACAAAATCGCCGCGAGGAAATCGACCGGGTGCGAAGCGGCGGCAATTACGGCTGGCCGCGCATGGAGGGCTTCGACTGTTTCGACCCGGGCAGGCCGAACGACCCTCCCGCAAGCTGCGAGCAAACAGGTTTGAGTTTGCCGGTAAAAGATTACAGTCATGCCCTCGGCTGTTCGGTGACCGGAGGATATGTCTATCGCGGCAGCCGCCGGCCGGAACTCACCGGCGCCTACATCTACGGCGACTATTGCTCGGGAACGATCTGGTTGCTGCGAATCTCGGGCGGCAGCGTGCTCGCCGACTCGGTGCTCGTGAACTCTGCGTTGTCCATTTCTTCTTTCGGTACCGATAGCGACAATGAACTCTATCTTCTGGACCTGACCGGAAAGATTTACCGATTTGCCGGCACACCAGCAACAAAGGTCGGAAGCGATCCTGAACGGCCGAGCGGCTTCCTATTGCAGCAAAACTACCCGAACCCGTTTAATCCGGAAACGCGAATCCCGTACACGCTTACGCATGCCGGCCAGGTTACCATGGCCATATTCAACCCA
>CAZTNL010000074.1:3405-6426 GCA_964614885.1 uncultured Calditrichaceae bacterium
AATCCCGTACACGCTTACGCATGCCGGCCAGGTTACCATGGCCATATTCAACCCACTAGGACAGCGGGTCCGGACTCTGGTCAACCGATTTCAGCCCGCGGGCGTCCATCAAGTATCATGGGATGGCCGGACCGGGGACGGCACGCTCGCGTCCAGCGGGTGGTATTTGTATCGCCTCGAAAGCCAAGGGCGCCGGCATTCGCGCCGGATGCTCCTGCTCCGCTAGGGGCAGACTTATCCGTGAATTATTTGGAATAGTCATGGCATCTTACTTGCAATTTTCGTATATTGGCTCCGTTATAGAAACAAACTGAGAGGACTGAACATCATGTCAGAATCCGACCAAAAAAAAGAAGCATCTAAAGCACCAGCGAAAAAACGGGGCCGACCCCGCAAGACAGAGGAGCCCAAGCCCGTAAAGCGCAGAAGAAAAAAGGACTGGGCGTCCCTGGTTGAAGACATTGACGAAGAGACCATCGTCGAATACCAGATCGATGGTGACTTTACTGAGACCGAGGCGATTCGCCACAAGAGCTTTGGCGTCGGCATCATTACCAAAGTTCTCGACGACAACAAGATCGAGGTCGTCTTTGAAGAAGACAAGAAAGTGCTCGCTCAGAACTGGGAATAGATAGCGGCGTATTATAACGCCGGCACTCGAAGGTTGTCAGATCAGTCCCCCTATTTTTCACGAGACAGGGGGATTTTTTTCGGCAGTGCACAAAACCCCCTCAACGCGCACCAACCGCAACGGAGAAAATGGCCTCAGCAAAAATCGAAATAGGCAACGACATCCGCGCCCTCTGCTCCAAATGCAAAGCTGAGACCGTGCATGTAATCACCAAGATAGCAGGTGGGGTTGTCAAAAAGGTATTCTGCAAAGCCTGCAATTCGACCCATAATTACAGAGACGCCAACGCCGAGGCGAAAAGCCCGGCCCGGAAACGAAATGCCGGCACGACCGGCACGAGGCGTTCATTCGGCGCCCGCTGGTCGACCCTGATGGGAGATATCGAAGACAGCGAAGTGATCGATTACAGAATCGACAAAGATCTGAGTGGCGTCGAGGCGATTCGCCACAAGAAGTTCGGGGTCGGCGTGATCACGAAAGTTCTGGACGGCAACAAGATCGAAGTCCTTTTTCGCGACGAAAAAAAGGTGCTCGTGCACAACTGGGAATAGCTGTCACCGGCGCCGCTGCACAGCGCCAGGCCGGACCTCAATCAGCCGAACCTGGGCCGGAGCCCGAAAACGACACGGCGCCAATGCCACTCCCAGACCATTGTTGACGTGAACCTGCATCTGCTGTATTTGATGAACCCCGCGGTAGAAGGGCGTCCCCACCTTGGCCGCCGCAAACGCAAACCCGAGCAATCTCAGCACAATTTGCCCGCCGTGCGTATGACCGGTCAGAAAGAGGTGATAGCTCCGCTCAGCGGCCAGCTCGATCATCATCTCTGAGGGCTGGTGCGCCAGCGCGATGTCCAGCGCGCCGCGCGGCTGCTGGCCCATGAGATAGTTAAGACCGTCGAGCGCCTGCTGCTTTCCGGTGTGGTTTGTGAAAAACGTCACCAGTACCCGGTACCGGCCGACTTTCACCAGTTGGTTCCTGTCCTGCCAAACGGAAACATTATAGGCAAGCAGGCTGTTCATCACCGCGTCATCGCCAACAAGAGCGTCGCGGTCTCCGAGGCAGGCAAAGACGCCGTAGCGCGCCCGGGCGCGCCCAAGCTCCCTGGCGGCGAGGTGCATGAGTGTTTTGTCCGCCGCCGCCAAATCCCCGGTGAAAAAGACCAGGTCCGGCTTCAGCTTGCACACCTTATTGATGCAACGCCGCAGACGCCGGGCGCCGGTTCTTTTGTCCAGCCGAAAATCGCTGAGATGTACGATCCGCAGCCCCGCCAGGCGCTCGGGAAGTCCGTCGCAGGCGAACCCCGTGCGCGACACGCGGATCAGGAACGTGTCAAGCAGGACCCGCACAAAGACGTAGACGAGCCCCGCGGCAATGAGCACGAGCGTAACCCAATAGTGCACGCGGTTCCATTCCGGCTTTATATGAATGTACAACGGCCAAAACGGCCATTTCAAAAAATCCACAAGCAGCAACCACGGAATCAGCTCGAAGAGAGCAATGCTTCCCATCCAAAAGGGCCAGGACAGCAAATCCATGAAGCGGGAGTGACCTTCGAGCATTCGCCGGGGATGGTCAGCGTCGAGCGTGTAGGCAATGATTAGGGCGAGCGGGTAGAGACTCACGGCTATCAGCGCGGCTCCCAAATAGGGCAACATGTCGGCAGGCGCAAGGTGCAGGAGCGCGACGCAGGCAAGCAACAGCTTTCTGCCAACATAAAAACAGCCGAGGATAAGAGCCGGGAAAAAGATTATCAGAAAGCGCACGCCTGCGTCTACCCGTTGTTCCAGTACGGTTCCAGTTCAACGCCAAGGCCATCCGCGAGGCGATTGACGAAGTTAAAGTAGCCCGTGATCTGGCAGATATCCAGAATGCCGCTGTCGCTGAATCCGGCCTGGCGCAGCTTGTCGACATCCGCCCGCGCCACCGCAGACGGGGTGACGGTAAGCTTATGGACGTAGTCCAGCATCGCCCTGTCTGCTGCAGAAACATCGGCACTGCGGTAGTCGGCCTTCAATTGCGCGACCAGCTCGTCATCATGTATCAACCGGCGGAGACCCGCTCCGTGATGGGTCATTCAGTAGTGGCAGTCGTTTGCGGCTGAGACCACGACCGCGATCATCTCCCGCTGTGCCCGCTTCAGCTCGGATTTTCCGAACATCAGGGTTCGGTAGAAATGAGAGTGCCCCTCCAGCGAAGGCGGATTCAAGCCATGAATCTTGAGAATGTTGTCGACTGCGCCCTGCGGCGCCATGTGCCGTTCATAGCTTTCCTTCAACTCGCCCTGCGCTTCCGCTTCATCAATCATTTCAATCCAGGCCATCTCATCATCCCCTTTTCAGAAAAAATATTCTTGGCATTGGTGCAAATTTTCCTATTTTCCTCCAGCG
>CAZTNL010000074.1:6526-8984 GCA_964614885.1 uncultured Calditrichaceae bacterium
TTTTCAGAAAAAATATTCTTGGCATTGGTGCAAATTTTCCTATTTTCCTCCAGCGCCGGCGCGCATGAAGCTTTCAAGTTAGCATCCTGTGCGACAAAATCAATCCATTTCCGGGAGACTTCATTGCAGCCGAACCAACTCCATCTTCAAATCGCGACAGAACTCAGCCTCAACAGCAGCCAGGTGCGCAGCACTATCGATCTGCTCGATGACGGCAACACCGTCCCCTTTATCGCCCGCTACCGCAAAGAAGTGACCGGCGGCCTCGACGAAGTCCAAATCCGCGACATCGAGGACCGGGTTCGCTACCTGCGCAACCTCGAGGACCGCCGCGAGACCGTGCTGGAGTCGATCGACAAACAAGGCAAACTGAGCCCTGAACTCAGGCAGAAGATTCTCGGCGCAGCCACCCTGCACGAAATAGAGGATCTCTACCTGCCGTATCGTCCCAAGCGCCGCACACGGGCGACCGTGGCTCGCGAAAAAGGACTGGAAGCGCTCGCCGAAATGATTCTGGCGCAGGAAGCAACCACAACCACGCCCGGGGAAATGGCCGCGGACTTCGTCGACCCGGAAAAAGAAGTGGCCAGCGCCGATGAAGCGTTGGCCGGGGCCCGCGACATCGTCGCGGAAATCATCTCGGAAGACGCAACCGTCAGGCAACAGATCCGCAGCTTCACCCTGCGAACTGGCATGATGACCTCGAAAGTCCGCTCCGGGAAGACGCCGGGAGTCTACGAGATGTATGCCGAATACAGCGAGCTGGCCAAAGCCATCCGGCCACACCGCGTCCTCGCGATGAACCGGGGCGAACGCGAGGGGGTACTGCGCGTCAGCATCGAAACAGATGTGGAGCCGGCGCTGCAGTTGCTCCACAAGCGCTACCCGGCCAATTCGCGATGCGTGCTCGCTGAGCAGCTCGGGATCGCGATCACCGACAGCTATCAACGCCTCATTGCGCCCGCGATCGAGCGGGAAATCCGCAACGAACTCACCAGCAAGGCCGACGAGCACGCCATCAGCGTCTTCGCCGAGAATGTACGAAACCTGCTTCTTGCACCCCCGGTCCGGGAACACGTCATCATGGGGATCGACCCGGGCTACCGCACCGGCTGCAAGGTCGCGGTTATCGACCAAACCGGAAAATACCTCGAAGGAATGACCATCTATCCGCACCCGCCGAAAAAACGCTGGGATTTCTCAAAGCAGCATCTGCTGCGGCTGGTGGAAAAATACGATGTCGCCATCATCGCCATCGGTAACGGTACCGCCAGCCGCGAGACCGAACAGTTGGCGGCGGAGCTCATTGCCGAAGCGGGCCGAACCCTTTTCTACGTTATCGTCAGCGAAGCCGGGGCCTCGGTCTATTCCGCTTCCCCGCTCGCCAAAGAGGAGTTTCCCGACCTCCCGGTCGAAATGCGCGGCAACATTTCCATTGCTCGGCGGCTCCTGGACCCGCTCTCCGAGTTGGTGAAAATCGATCCAAAGGCGATTGGAGTCGGCCTTTACCAGCATGACGTCAACCAAGCGCGGCTTACCGAATCCCTCGACCGCGTGGTCGAATCTGCCGTCAACTACGTCGGCGTGGATCTGAACACTGCGTCGAAATCATTGTTGAAACACGTGGCCGGCATCAACAACCGGACCGCGGAGAACATCGTGGCCTACCGCGAAGAAAACGGCCGTTTCCGGTCGCGCCAGGAACTGACCAAAGTAAAAGGGCTGGGCGACGCGGCATTTACCCAGGCTGCCGGATTCCTGCGCATTCCGGATGGCGATGTTTTTTTCGACTCGACCGCTGTGCATCCGGAGTCGTACGGGGCGACCCAAAAGCTGTTGCAGCTCCTCAAACTGCACGAGTCTGAAGTGAAAGTGGACGGCGCTGTTCTGAAGAAAAAGATTGCGGAAAGCGGGCAACGGCTACCCGAGCTGGCCGCAGAGTGTGGCGTCGGCGACGCTACGCTCGAAGACATCATCGCGAGCCTCGAAAAACCGAACCGGGACCCCAGAGATGAGCTGCCGCGGCCCATTCTGCGCAGCGATGTTTTGAGCCTCGACGATCTCTCCGCCGGCATGGTATTGAAAGGAACCGTCAGAAACGTGGTTGACTTCGGCGCCTTTGTCGATATTGGCGTCAAGGTAGATGGCCTGGTACACAAAAGTCAGATGTCCACCCGCTACGTCAAGAATCCGATGGAGCTTGTTGCGGTCGGCGATGTCATCGACGTCAAGGTGCTGAGCATCGACGCTGAAAAGGGACGCATCGGGCTGAGCATGGTGCTCAGTCCGGACGGCAAATAGAAGATCGGTGTGGGGGAGCGTCTGAAGCCGGGTGGCGCATTCCCGTGTTTTGCTTTTTGCCGGTCAGATACTTACATTCCCTACATAGCAAAAGATCACGACCACATAGGGAGCGAGAGGACAATGTTCAAAACAAAATGGTTTGCCGTACAACTCG
>CAZTNL010000075.1:0-8957 GCA_964614885.1 uncultured Calditrichaceae bacterium
ATGTGGCAGCCGATACAGTTGTACTGGCGAACCAGCCGGCGCCCTTTCTCGATGCTCTGCCCCAGCCGGCCCGCGTCATACTGATAGGCTGCGCCGATCGAGCGGCCGTCCCAGCTCTTAAGCAGCATCATCATGGTTCTGGCGTCGTCTTCCTCGAAGGCAAAGTTGGGCATGCGCTGAACCACGGCCTCGGTTGCGTAGAGGCGGGAGTTGCGCATCTTGCCCAGCGTCCACTCGTCCCAGGTGTCCTCGTGGACCTGCCCCGTGGCCAGGGCGTCGCCAAAGAAAAGCTCGTCGGGCGCTTTGCCGCCAAACGCGTTCAGGGAAACGCTTACCTTGCCTTCCTTTTCCATGCCTTTGATGTCGTGGCAGCCGTGGCAACCAAAGTTGCGAATAATGGCCTTGCCTTCCGCGCTCAGCTCCGCCGATTTTATGTCGATGCCTGCCAGCCCGTCCGCAGGCGGCTCGGCCTCTTTGCGGGTCATCAGATAGGCGACGATATCCAGCGCCTCCGAATCCGTGAGCCGCAGCCGCGGCATCGTCGTGCCCGGGTGGTATTGTTTCGGATTGCGGATCCACGCGTACAGCCAGTCGCGATTTACTTTGCTGCCGATCTTCGACAGGTCGGGGGCGAAGTCGTAGGAAACGTCGGTCACCCGGACCTTACGGTCCTCCTCGGTCACGACGTGGCATCCCTTGCAGCCGATGCTGTCTACCAGCTTTTCACCTCGGGCGGCGACACCGCCGCGCGGCGCCCTTGGCAGGAAGTAATCACTCTGGCTGGAAATATCCGCCAGGTAGGCAGTCACGGCTGCTGCCTCGTGCTCGGATAGCTCGGGATTTGGCATCCGGGTATGCGGCCGAAACGCCTTATTGTCGCGTACCCAGCGGTAGATGAACGCCGGCGTTGTTTTGGCCGTGATAGCATTGAGCGGCGGCGCAATCTTGCGGGCCTTCTCATAGCCAGCAATATCGTGGCAGCCGTAGCAGCCGAGATCGAAGACCATGCGTTTGGCTGTGGTCAGCCGTGGCGCGTGTTCCACTTTCATTTCGCCACTGTGGCATTTATTGCAGCCCGACCCGACGATGTCCAGTGCCAGCAGCGGTTGCGGCCAGAATTCGACCTTGCCATGCGCCTGTGGCAGCCTCAGCGCAGCCCCCTGGCCTCCGTGGCATGGCGAACAACCGAACTTATTGATCGGATGAACCTTCAGCAGGGTTTCGCGATTGCTGTGCGTCTGAAATGGCGCTTCGAAGTCGTCGTAGCCGGCTTTCCCGGCGTTGACGTGGCAGGTTGTGCAACGGTCAACCCGGTCGAGGTAGCTGGCAAAATTGCCTTTGACAAAGTCGTCGAGTACAAACTGCTTGATCTCAATCTTGCGGTCGTCGATCAGGCGAAGTTTTTCCTGCAGATCGTCGACCGGTTTTTGCAATTCAGCGAGCTGGGCCTCGAGCGAGCTCACTTTTTCACGGTAGCCGGCCAGGCGCGACTCCACCTCTTTCTTGGCGGCCTCGGCCGCGTCCCACTGCTGTTTCAGGGAAGCGACCTCCCCGTTGAGCTTGTCGACTTCCGGTCGAAGCGCCGCCACCGCGTCATCATGCCCCTCGTGCTGTGCGTCTTTGTACCGGTACCAAACGGCATCGTGCTGGCTCTTGGCAAACCGGTAGTTTTGCATCGCATCTGTGACCGCATCGGCGGCGGTATTCAGCTCAGCCAGCGTGTTCTGATATTTTTCACCTTCAAGCTCTGAGCGCGCTTCGGCGAGTTCCTTCTGCAGTGCGGCGAAGTTTTCGCCCTCGCTCAACTCGAAATCCTCTTCGGCCGTTGCGATGTCGTCCTGGACGAGCGATGCCTCCTGGGCATTGAACGCCATCTGGTACTGCTGCCAGGGCGAGCGCGTCCGGATCATGTTCCAGATGGCCCAAAACGTCGCCAGCGCGAGCAGCACGGACAGAACCAGGTAGAAATGACCGTAATGTCGTTCTTCCAGAGGAGTTTCTGATCTCTTAGGCAAGACTACCTCCTTTTCTCATATGAAACGCCAGCGATAAACTTTGCAAAAACACCACGGCTATATATTGAACCACGGCGTCACCCAAACGTACTTGATGTTCAAGGTCCACCTGAGCAGCATCTTAATGGGCAGGCCCATCATACAGAGGAACAGGAAAGCCATCACCGAGTAGCGCGCAACACCCAGCTTTTGAATAAACTCGGTTTTCCTTTTCCAATAATAATAAAGCACCCCGAGTGAGAAATAGGCCGTGACAACGAATCCGCCGAAGAAAAAGGCCCCGGTAGAGCTGCGAATCCCGACGAACTGATGCAGGTCGACATTGGTCATGGCAACGACCTTGTGCGGATCCCACCGGTCCCACGGCGCGAAAAAGTTCCAGCCGGGTCCCCGCAGAAACGTGCCAACAAAAATCAAAACGATCCACAGGACAAAGAAGCCGAACAGGAAGGTTGTGATGGCAAACTTTCGCTGTTCCCAGGTGTAATAACCGTTGCCCTTCGGGTTCTTGTCGATGTAAGGAATGGCCATGAGCCCGACGATAATCAAAGTCGGGAAAACTACGCCCGCAAGCCAGGGATCAAAATACACGAGCATCTCCTGCAGGCCGAGAAAGTACCACGGAGCCTTTGACGGGTTCGGCGTTTTGGTCGGATTGGCCGGCATTTCAAGGGGGGCATTCAGCGCCACCGACCAGACCGTTAGAATCAGCATGACCAGAATAGCGGCCAAAAACTCGTTGCGGACGAGGTACGGCCAAGTGAAGACGCGGTCGGCGCCTTCTTCCTGCAACACGCTGTAGTTGCCCTCTCGAATCAGCTTGTCATTCTTGCGCGCTTCCCGCCAGGCAAGCCAGGTGTAAAACCCGAATAGCAGGAGCATCATGATAATCGGAACATTGTCGGATTTGCTCAGGATGAGCATCAAGTTGTCCATAAGATTCTCTTTCTATGGTTAGCAGCCCGGGGTCGGAACCCCATCTATCCTACCAGTCTCAACGCTTTCTGCGTTCCGGTCACGCCAGGTTAAAGCGGACCGGAAATCCCCCCGTCCTTTCGTATTCGCCAGAAGTGGACGGCCATAAATATGCATAGAAAAATTGGAAAGAAAATACAGTGCAGGACATAAAATCGCAGCAGGGTTGGCGGCCCTACTTGGGTGCCGCCAAGCAAAACGAAGCGAACATCGTTATCGGGTCGCATGCCGAGCTGTGGCCCAAAGGGCCCTTCGTGCCCGAGCAGCGGTGTGGCCCTCGCCATGTTGGTGCCCACCGTGACCGCCCATATCGAAAGCTGGTCCCAGGGTAAAAGGTAGCCGGTAAAGCTGAGAAGCAGGGTTGACGTCAGAAGGATGACGCCGACAACCCAGTTGAACTCGCGCGGCGGTTTGTAGGAGCCGGTGAGGAAAACGCGGAACATGTGCAGCCACACTGTGATCACCATGCCGTGCGCCGCCCACCGGTGCATATTGCGCAGAAACATGCCGAACGGCACATCGAAATCGAGGTATTTCATGTCGCTGAACGCGTACTCTGCCGTGGGCCGGTAGTAGAACATCAGCAAGACACCGGTGACTGCCGTCACCAGAAACAGCAAAAAAGTAATGCCACCCATACACCAGGTGAAACGAATATAGGCGGCGTGCCGGGGAATGCGCGTAGGGTGAAGATGCAACCAGACATTATCCAGCACTTGCAGGTAGCGGTTGCGCGGCGTGTCTTCGTAGCCATGGCGGAACATGGACTTCCAGACTTGCGTTTTGGTAACGCTATCTTTCATTTGGTTCAGAAAGGCCTGCATTGCGACTCCTTTGCCAAAAGGTGAGTATGTTTGTTGCCGGTTAAAGGAAGATGTTTGGAATGTTCTTTTTGAAGTGATGAATATAACGACATTTATGTTAAATGTCAAGAAATTGCTGCTCTGGCAGATCCCGCCGCTGGGCGGGTGTCTCTTTTTGACAAACAGGTTGCTGCCGCCGGCACAAATACGTATATTGCTGCTTCTTTAGAACAGTAAAGTTAACCACTTGAACACTCGGATAGGACGAACGAGAAGTCGCATGCTATTTCTGCCAGATCACCGATTCTTACAGAAAGTCCTCAGTCTCATGCTCCTTTGCGGATTGACGGTGGCAGCCCTCGCCGCCGGCGCTCAGCACGAAACCGCCCTGCGCCTGGCGTCCCGCCACGACTACAACGGCGCCATCCAGGCGCTCCGGCAAGAAATCGCCCGGGACTCGACCGCAATCTCCGCCTACGTTGCGATCGCCGATTACTATCGCTACGCTGATAAGATCGAGGACGGCAAAGCCATCTTTGCCGCTTCCGGTCATGCGAACGCGCATCTGACGCTGGCGCTGCTCTACCGATACGAGGGGGACTGGAAACACGTTTTCAGCCAGAGCCTGCTCGCTGTACAAAAGAACCCCTCAGACGCAGCCATGGAATTGCTGACGGATGCCGCCGACCGGCTCAGGAAAGGGAGCACCGTCAGCGCGATGCTGCGCAAGCTCAAGAAACAACCCGGAAAGCAAAGAGCCTATGCGCTGCTTTCGGCCCTCTGGCAGATTCGTCAGGGTGCCGGCCAACGAGCGATAACCCGACTCCGCGGCCAAATTGAGAAGCGCCCGGATGACTCCTTCGCACGTCTCCTGCTCGCTGAAGTCCTGCAGGCCGGCAATAAGCAACGGGAGGCGCTGCCGCTTCTGCGTCAGG
This sequence comes from uncultured Calditrichaceae bacterium, assembly GCA_964614885.1. Lineage (GTDB taxonomy): Bacteria > Zhuqueibacterota > Zhuqueibacteria > Oceanimicrobiales > Oceanimicrobiaceae > JAJDAG01. Next base: position 4,729 of record CAZTNL010000075.1, read on the forward strand.
CGCTCAAATCGATACCGCTATCCTCGATGAAGGTTCGGGTACGGTCGCTCGTCGATTTGACGGGCGCGTGTTTCGCCACCTCCAAGCCGGATTCCGCCCGCCTCTTTGCCCGGCGGGCCCTGGCCCTGGCGCGCTCCAGTGGCGACCTGAGCGCTGAGGTGGCGATTGCCAGCAGGTTTCGGGACGATTTCAAAAAGAACGACCTCTTTCACGAACTCGACGAAATGGCGGCGCAGGCCATCGACGCGTCGCGCCTCCTCGGCAGCATAGAGGGCGTGGCCGATTTTCTTGCCGACCGTGGCGCCTGCATGAGCTTAGCCGGCGACCCGAAGCAGGCCAGGGCCTACTACCTGCAGGCGTTCCGCTCTGCGCCGGGGCCGGAAATGCGCGCGCAGGTCTCGGTTGCGATCGGGGAAATCGGGCTGAAATACAGCAATTTCGACAGCGCCGCCGTTTACTTTCAGAGGGCTGTCTCGGAAGCTGAAAAAGCCCGCGCCGCAGATCTGCAGCACCGGGCGCTCCTCGGGCTCGCCGAAACCGAAATCCATGCAGGACGCCGGCACGATGCGAAGGGCACCATCCAAAAGGTGCTGCGCTATTCGCAGAAAACACAGCAGCACTTTCTCACAGAGAAATGCTTCATGATGCTGGCGAATCTGTTCATCCAGCGGCCGGACGAATTTGCCAAGGCTTCCTACTACCTGTCCATGGCCGATGCGCTGTCGCGCCAGACCTTCGAGCTGCGTTTTGCCGCCAATCATCGCTGGATGCAGGGCAACATCGCGCTGGCCAAGAACAATATCGAGCAGGCAGAAGTCTATTTTCTCGATGCCGTGCAACTGGGTAAGGAAACCGGTTCACACCTGGCATTCGTCGCCGGTCAGGCGGGGCTGGTTAGAACCTACAACGCGGCCGAATTTCACGAAATGGCCAGCGCCCACGCCGACACCGCCCTGACCTACCTGCTCGCCTATTACGACCTGTTTCGCAAGGAACTCTGGGGAAAGTACTTCGACTTCAAAAGGGATCTGATCAGTCCGGCCATCGCCGCCTATTCGAGTGTGGGCTACCTGGAAAAAATTTACATGGCCTGCGACCTCTACAAGGCGATCCGGCATACCGAGGAAATTACGGGGCTGGCCACGTTTCTTGCGGACCCTGAGTTGGAGGCGGCAAACCGGGAATTGAAGTCGTCGGCGCAAGCGATAGAGGACGCCTGGAAAATTCTCTGGATGGGGCAGGAGGACGACCCGGAAGTCGATATGCGCACCCGAAAGCGAATTCAGAAACTCTCTGCCGGACGCCAGGAAGTGCTGCGCCGATTGCGCCGGGACCGGCCGGAATTTTACCGGCTCATCAGACCGTACAGCAAGAGCCTTTCTGAGTTGCAGGCAATACTCAGGCGTTCAAACAGCGCAATGATCCATTATTTCGTAGAACCTGCGGCCACATTTGCGGTGGTGGTCTTGCCGAATGACATCCACTGCAAACGCATCAACGTGCCATCGGCGCTGCTCGAAAACCTCGTACACAATACCAGCCAGTTGTTCACCAACGTCGGTGGCCACTTCGTCTCCAACGACCAGTCGGCGCCGGCCCAATTCCGCATGGACCACGCCGGGCGCCTGTTCGAGCTGCTCGTGCAGCCGCTGGAGCCGTGGCTCATGCCTGACCAACACGTCATCATCGCGGCGGACGGCGTCCTGAATCGCTTACCGTTCGAGATGCTGGTAACGAATCCGGCTTCCCTGATCGATCCTTACGATTACGGAAATTCAAAATTTCTGATCGAGGAGCGTCCCATTTCTTACGTGGAATCGTCGGCCTTTGTGCAGGATGCATCCACGAGCAAGGTGCACAGGAAAACGCTGCTGTTCATGTCCCCGCCGCTGGCCGGTGGCGCGCCGGAAGCCGAACAGAACCGAATTCTGAGGGTGTTTGCCAATCGGGAGGTCACTGTCGCCGGAGACAGTGCGGCGACCAGAGGCCTTTACCTCGAACAAGGACCCGGGCACCGGATCCTGCACCTGGCGCTGCCGGCAAACCTGGACGACCGGCGGCCCCTCGGCTCCTTCGTTCGTTTTGCCGACGGGCAAAAAGTGACTGCGCACGAACTGTTCGGCATGAAGTTCGATTCAGACCTGGCCGTTCTGGCGGGCAGCGAGCGCGATTTGTGCAGCATCGATAAGAGCAACGGCGAGGCGGGAATCCTGCACGGTTTCAATTACGCCGGGGTTCCGAGCGTGGCGGTAAGCCTGTGGCAGGTAAGCAGTCTCGGCAGCGCAACGCTTTACGCGGATTTCTACGCCAATCTCAAGAAGGGAAAAAACAAAGCGCAGGCTCTGCAACTCGCCAAGATTGACTACCTGAAGCGTGGCCGCCGCAACCCGTACCACTGGGCGAATATCGTGCTCATGGGTTCATCTGCGTCGATGCAATTCGAGAAGAAGCAGGACTACGTCCTCGCTTATCTCGCGATTCTGGCTGGGTTGTTGGTGGTGCTACTGCTCGTTCGGCAGCTTGTCGGGTTTCTCAGCGGGAAAAAGAGCCGGATAAAGCGCCGGCAGGCCCGGCCGGGCAACGCGTAAGACGCCCCCCGGCGGCAGCGAATCGGCGCTGGTGGCGGACGTTTACAGAAGGCAGCTACCGCGCCCGTTCAACTTCCGCTCCGTGCATTCCACTCGTATTTTTCCTTGAACTTCTTTACGCTGCGATAGATGGCGTCGGCAATTTTATTCTGGACCTTAGCCGATTTGATCATGCGTTCTTCATGTTTGTTGGACATAAAACCGGTTTCGATGAGCACGTTCGGCATTGAGGCGCCCACCATCACATAGAAGCCCGCTTGTTTGATACCCCGGTCGCGCAACTTCGTGTGCGCGCCGATCTCTTGCTGAATCATCGCGGCGAAGTCCTGGCTCTCCTTGTTGTAGGAATTCTGCGCCATCGAGGCCAGGATGATCTGCTCGTCGTTCAACTCTCCCTGCGCGTCGCCGTCGTCGTAGTGGATCACCGCATTTTCCCGCTGGGAAATTTCGAGCGCTTCGTCGGTTTTTGCCAGACCGAGAAAATAGGTGGCTGCCCCGGTCACCGACGAATTCCGGTTCCAGTTGGCGTGGATGCTGATGAAGAGCTTGCCGTTGTTCTTGTTGGCAAACTGCGTTCTCTCCTTCAGGGAAATATACTTGTCATCGTCGCGGGTCATCAACACCTTGACCTTCATCTTTCGGCTGAGAAGTCGCTTTAGCCGCTTAGCGATACCCAACACCACGTCCTTTTCCTTGACGCCGCTCTGGCCGATAGTCCCCGGGTCGCGTCCACCGTGGCCCGGGTCGATGATGATCGTATTGATCCGCCACTTCTCCTGGTCGTTTTTCAGACGCTCGATCATGCTACTGCTGAGGTGGCCCGTACCAGGAATCGACAGCAGCAACTCGCCGTCCTTTTCGACTATTTTCAGGTCGGCGATATCGATCTCGTGGCCAAGACGAAAAGAGAGCTGGACCATTTGCGTCATCTGAATCGGGACGATCTTTTTCACCAGATCGCTTTGGTCCAGGGCGACGAACGTCTTCGGGTCGATGCTTCCGCCAAGAATATCGACGTAGAGCCAGCGCCGGCTGTATCTCGTGCTCAGACTCGATTTCTTGAACTTAGCCAGGGTGCGCACGCGTATCAGAGTGCCGTTGGCCTTGTCTTCCACCGAAACGCCCTCGATATTGACCGGCAGGGTCCGGTTGGCCACGGCCGGGGAATCGACATCGATTTCTCCCCGCACAACTTGCTGCAACAGGGGCAGAAAGAACTTGACCGGAAGCTGAATATCGTTCTTGTCATATTTGGCTGGCGTCGGCATTTGCAGCACGCGGCTGCCGACGAGCACAAAGGGGTTGAAGGCGGTTACCGTGATCTTTGCATCGCCGACGTAGAGAATGGCTTTGCGCACTTTGTTGCTGTAGTAGGTGTGTGTGCCAAGCGCTTCGGCAACTTGCTGCAGGCCGACATAGTAAAATTCTCCGATTCGGTGCGCCTTGTGTTCGAGGCGCTTGGCCCAATTGTCGTTGCGTTGGGCCTGAACCGGGTAAGTGATGTTTGTAAGGAAGAGAAGACAGATGATGGCTACCAGCGGCCAGCTACGAAACTCCCTCCGAAATTGTGGTTTCATAGTCGTCCCAGAGGTTAGTTCTCGGGTTCCTTCTCCTGACTGAATTTTTCGCTCGCCTCCCGCA
>CAZTNL010000076.1:0-8885 GCA_964614885.1 uncultured Calditrichaceae bacterium
TCTGCGCCCTGGTTTTTATTTCAGGATCGATTCGTGCCTGGATAGTTGCTGTTCTTGCCATTTTAGACCTCCAAAAGGTGAAATTATAGTGTCATTACATCTGACATACATCCAATATACAAACCTAACGACAGAAGTCAATAAAAAGTTTAACAATATCTGTACAATGATCGTATTGACCTGACAGCTACCCCCTTTAGCTGGGTTGGTTTCATGAACCGGACAATTCACCGTGAAATACGCATGCGCGCGCGAGGCGACCAAAGGAACTAAAAAGTTGTGGCGTCTGCTCTGGCTGCTCGTCGGCGCAGGAGGGCGTCGCTGGCGCTGAAGGAACAGGAATGGGCATTGGTTTGACAATCTCATGCAGGCATTGCCACTGGAAGGACAACTACATAGTTGGCGTGGGGATGCTTTATTCAAGTCTGGAGAGCGTTCTCGGTGCGGTTCATCATAGCGAGCGCGAGTCTGTTCGGGACCTGCTTGAGAATCATGAGATTGACCATGACGCGACCGAGTACGGACACAAGATTTTTGTGTGTCCAAAGTGCGGCGCATTGCGGAATCGATTTTACTATAAGATTTTCTACGGGCCGGGGAAGGTTTGCGAATCCGTGTTCACGTGTGGTCGGTGCCGCTCACGGATGGCCGAAGTGGATTCGGACATAGGCTACCATGCCTGTCCCCGGTGTGGCGAACGCGGTCTCAGCAGTGAGGTGACGGAGAATTGGGACTGAGGCCCCACCACGCAGGGTTTTGCGCCAGTGACAACGAACGGCGGTCAGGCGAAACCCGGCGCCACAGCGGGGCGGACGCCCCGCCATGGCTGGCCAAATGGGTCTCACACGAGGTGGGTGCTGCAGTTACTCCAAACTATTTCAGGAGCAGCATGCGCCGGGTCTGGCGCACCTCTCCGGCGACAAGCTGGTAGATGTAAAGGCCGGATGAAACCGGCTGCAAGCTCCTGCCCCTGCCGTCCCACTCAACGGTGTGCCGCCCCTGCGCCCGGTGCCCGTCCACGAGCACGCGCACGACCTCCCCGAGCAGGTTGTACACCGTCAATTTGACATCGACACCATCCACCATGCGCTCGGGGATGTCGAAGCGAATGCTGGTGCCGGGATTAAACGGGTTCGGGTAGTTTTGTGCCAGCGCAAACTCCTTAGGAATCTCCGCCAGGTCGAGAACGAAGCTGATATCGTCCACGTCGCCGGCGATCATGATCTGCGCATTGCTGCCGGCCGGGCCTTCGAAGGTCACGACCATGTCGTTGCCAGCGTCGCGCAGGTAGGGCTGCATATCGAAGGCGATACGTCCGTGCTGCGGCATGAGGAAGGTGTTGGCGTTGCTGCCGGCCGCGCTCAGGTCGGTCGATAGGGTGAAACGCTTGCCGTTGAGCTCGATTCTGACCTCGTCCAGCCCACGGTTATCGAGCTGGAAGTATCGGTCGATGGAGGGAAAGCTGAAGCTCGACTGGCGCGCGGCCGCGCCCGGCGACAGGGTGAGGAAGACCGGATCGCAGTTGAAGCGATTCTTGCACATGTCGCGCACATCGATGCTGAAGAACATGTGCTTGTTCGGGTTGACGAAATCGATGCGGAAGTTGACCTGTTTCGCGCCCCGCGCAAACGACTCGACCGTGAGCGTGCCGTTGCGGATTTCCACCGGCCGGATATCGCGAATACCGCTATCGTCGTCGTAGAACGTGCCTTTAATGCCCTTGCTGTCCTGTTCGAAGGAGCAGTACGGTTTGGTTCCATCTCGGGAGACTGTAACCGAATCGGCGCACACTTTCGTGTTTCCCTGCACATCGGTGCCCTTGCAGACGGCTTTGATGAGGGTGAGGCCGTCTGCCAGCGCCACCATCGCCGACAAGGTCGAGTCCGCAGTCAGGGTTGCCGGGGTGCCGTTGATGTCGCAGTCGACCGTGACCGGCTCAATGCCGCCGTCGAAGTAGCCGCGGGCGGTCACCTGGACGCTGTCGTCGCAGGCATTGCCGCCGTCCTGCGGGGTGGTGATTTTCAGGTCGCAGCGCAACGTGTCCCGGTTGCGCACAACGGTTATGGAGTCGCTGCACACCACCTGTTGGTCGAAACTGTCCATTACTGTACAGGTCGCGACGATGGCATTGGCCCCCAGGGCCAGCGGCACGGTGGCCATGAAGGTGTCGCCGCTGAGAACCGCCGGCATGCTGTTTATTTCGCAACTCGATGTAAGCGGTGGCGCGCCGCCGGTGGTTGTCAGCGTTGCCTGGACGTCCACGGTAGGCTGCGCCACGGTTTCGCCGTCCGCGGGCGAATCGATTTTTACCTCACATTCGAGCGTATCCACCGGATGCGTGACCCGGATGGAGTCCCGGCAGGCGAAGTCTTCGCCCAAACTGTCGACCACGGTGCAGGTGGCAATAATGTCATTGATCCCGAAGGCGAGCGGGATGGTGGCGGTGAACGCGTTGCCGCTTTGAACGCCAGGCACACTATTGATGTCGCAACTGATGGTATACGGCGGGATGCCCTCTTTCGGCGTGACCGTAGCTGTGACCTCGACGCTGGCATCTGAAATGACCGCATTGTCTGCCGGCGAGTCGATTTCAACCGTGCACTCGACGGGACTGATGACATCGCCGATTTTTGCGCTGATCGCAGAGACGAAATCGTCGAAGTTTGCCACAAAGGCTACGCCGGGTCCGCCGCCAAACGCGCGCGGCGCATAGAAGCTCACCAGGGACATATTTTCGATAACGATAACATCGAGCTGGTCCACGCCCTGCGCCTGCGCATTGCTGATGGCGACGTCCACATCGAGGCCCGTATTCGGCGGGCCGTCGGTCGAAAGGCAGACTGCCTGCTTGGCTGTGGAGCGGGCGCCGGCGCCAAGGGTCGTGCCGGCAAGATCGATCGCTGAACCCACGCTCGTCGATGAGCCCAGGCCGGTCCGGGTCAATCCGCGAATGTTGCTTGCGAGCGTCATCGCGTCAGTTTCGTTGTTGATGATGCCGAGCGGAATGTCGACGCGGGCGATAGCTGCGAACTGGATGACGGTGATCGCGATGTTGCCGTCTCGCGGGATAACGGCCGGATCGTCAATCGCCCGGGCGAAGCCCTCGAGCTGCAGGGTGTATTCGCCGGCGTCCACGCTTCCGGACACATCGATGACAAAAGCGAGGTCGGTGACCTCTACGGTATTGCTGCTGCCGCTGCCGCGTGAGATATCGAACTTTGCAGATGGCCCGTTTCCCTCTTTGGCTGTGCCCGCGGCCGGAACCAGGACGAGAGCGAGAAACACGATCGCAGCCTGTTTAATGAGAAAAAACTCGTTTCTTCTTGTACACATAACAACCTCCATTTTGTTTTGCATGTGGCCTCAATTGACTACAATGGTCTGAGCAGACCTCCCTTTTGTGATTGCTTGATCGTTGACAGTGGGATTTGGCCGCACCTCCTTTGCGGTCGTGTTCGAGTTCCTTTGCCGTCAGTTCGGCGAGACAGCATTTCATTTGCAGCGGGACGGGCATGGCCTGATACGGCCGGGATACACGCCTTGTAATTGGCGGAAAGAGTCCTGCGGGAATGAGCAATTCCCTGCCCCGGCCGGGCAGAACCTTCGGCAGCAAACGAGGCAAGAGGCCGGGTAGCGGAAAGACAAGGCTGCGAACGAGAGGAGCTGATTCTATTGCATTTAAGAGGGAAGAGCGGGACGAACAGGCTTTGTTTCCCAACCAGAGGCGTCAGACAACAGCTTTCGCGGTAAGCTGTGTCTTGTGGGACATTTCCTGCGGTCCAACAACGGGTCGTTGAACGTAGGGTACGCATCCTGAACGCAAGAGTCAAGGGAATTCTCGGAAGCGGGCCGGGGATCTCGTTTTTTGGGGCTTACTCTTTAAAGTTCTTTGGCTTATGATTCGATTTATAGAATAATAGATGCTGTTGACTGAGAGCGCCCATGGAAGTTCACAACTTGTTGCAAAAACAGATCGAAGACTGCCTGGGCTCCGGCTATGCGCTGACGCCGGAGTTGCGCCGGCTGGTAGGTGAAGTGAATGCTATCTATTGGCGCTCTGCCACCCCCGGCATGAAACCGCTGCGAAAACGGAAAGGTGCCGCCCGGCAGGCCGGCAGCGAGCAGAGCGAAACGCGCGCCGTGCTCAGCGTTCTTCCCGACCTTTTCCTGCGAATAGATAAGAACGGCAAGATTCTCTACGTCGACGGCGGCAGAGGGGTCGATTTCCTGTTCGCGCCCGAGGAACTGGTCGGGGCGCATGTCTCGGAGATACCGCTCGATCCCGTTTCTTCGCTTTTCGTCGAATGCCTGCGCAAGACCCGGGCGACCCGGGCGAAACACTCGGTGGAATATTCGGTCGAGCACGATTCCTACCCGCTCTACTTCGAGGCATCCTTCGTTCCCCTCTCTTCCGGCGAGGTGGTCTCCACCATCCGCAATGTGACGGAGCGAAAAACAGCCGAGAACAGGCTGCGGAAGGCGCACGAACAGACGGAACAAATCCTGGGGGCCATTCCCTCCATCCTGATCTGGGTCGATTCGAACGACCGGGTGAACGAGTGGAGCACGATGGCGGAGAACGCTTTCGGTCTCAAGGCGAGTGCGGTGCTCGGCAAGGCGTTTATCGAGCTCGATGTCGCCTGGGATTGGGTTCTGGTACTGGAAAAGATCGCCGATTGCCGTGAGCGGAAAGAAGCGGTCCGCCTCGAGGACGTGAAATTTACCCGCTGCGACGGCAAGGACGGCTTCTTGAACATGACCATTACGCCGATCCAGGACCAGCAGGCCGGCCATGCCGGGTATCTGCTGCTGGGGTCGGATGTGACCGAGCGCAAATTTCTGGAGGACCAACTTTCTCAGGCGCAGAAGCTGGAATCGATAGGGCAGCTTGCGGCCGGAATCGCGCACGAAATCAACACGCCGACGCAGTACGTGGGTGACAACGCCCGTTTCCTGCTGACCGCCTTCACCCGCCTGACCGCCATCATGAACAAGTACTCCGACCTGCTGACTGCGGCCAAGAAGAAAACGCTGACGGACGAGATGGTGACTTCGCTCGAACAGCTTTGCAGCAAGAAAAGGCTGCCCTATCTTCTGGAGGAGATTCCCCGCGCCATTCAGGAGGCGCTCGATGGGGTGGAACGGATTGCCGGCATCGTCAAGGCGATGAAGGAATACTCTCATCCGGGCGTGGAGAAGAAGACGCTCACCGACATCAACAAGGCTCTGAAGAACACGATTACCGTGACCCGAAATGAGTGGAAATACTGCGCGGATCTGGAAAAGCAGTTCGATGAATCGCTGCCGCTGGTCCCCTGTTTGCCCGGAGAGCTCAATCAGGTGTTCCTCAACGTGATCGTCAACGCCTCCCACGCCATCAAGGATGCGAACGAGAAACTCGGCAGAAAGAAGGGGCGGATCACCGTGCGCACCGAATACAATGACGACTGGGTCAGAGTCTCCATCGGCGACAACGGAACCGGTATTCCGAAGGCGTACCGGGCGAAGGTGTTCGACCCGTTTTTTACGTCGAAGGAAGTCGGGAAGGGCACGGGCCAGGGGCTCGCGATTTCACACAACGTCGTGGTCGAGAAACACGGCGGCAGCATTACGTTCGAAACCAGGGAAGGCCGCGGCACCACGTTTACCATCTGCCTGCCGCTGGCTGTGGAGCAATGAGAATTCAGGAAACAGAAGATCGCTGTAAGCGCATTCTCTTCGTCGATGACGATCCGAATGTGCTGCACGGCATCGAACGCATCCTGTTCGAAATGGAAGATGAATGGGAGACGGCGTTTGCGGGCAGCGGCCGGCAGGCGCTCGAATTTTTGCAGCAGGAGCCGTTCGATGTCATCGTGTCGGACATGCGCATGCCGGAGATGGACGGCGCGGAGCTGTTGTCTATCGTATCGGAACGCTTTCCGCACATGGCGCGGATCGTCTTGTCCGGCCAGTCCGACCTCGATCTGATCGTGAAATCGGTAAAACCCGCGCACCAGTATCTGGCGAAACCGTGTACCGCGGACAAGCTGAACGAAACCCTGATGCGTGCCTTTGCGGTGCGCGACCTGCTTGCCGACCCGATGCTGCTGGCGCTGGTGTCTAAGCTGACCTCCGTGCCCAGCATGCCCGTGCTTTACCACGAGGTCATGCTCGAGATGCAATCGCCGGATTTCCGCCTGACGCGGATAGGGGAGATCATTTCGCAGGACGCGGGCATGACCGCCAAGGTGCTGCAACTGGTGAACTCTGCGTTTTTCGGGCTTGCCGTCAACGTGACGAGCCCGGTACAAGCAGCGAAGATGCTGGGCGCCGACATCCTTCGCGGCCTGATTTTGACGGTGAAAATATTTTCTGAATTCAAGGGCACACCGCAGCAGGCCCGGATGATGAGCCAAATGTCCGAGCATTGCCTGCTGGTGGCCAGTCTGGCCAGGGAAGTGGCCCGGTTCGAAGGGCAGAGCAAGGACATCGTCGGCGACGCGTTCATTGCCGGCGTCACGCACGATATCGGCAAGCTCATACTCGCTCAGAATTTGCCCGAAGAATTCGAGAAAGTGTGCGCCTACGCCCGCGAAAATCGGGTCGCCAGCGTCGATGCGGAGCGCGAGATGCTCGGATCTACGCATCCGCAGGTGGGCGCATACCTGATGGGGCTGTGGGGACTGCCGGCAGCGATCGTAGATGCGGTCGCCTTCCACCACCAGCCTTCGCTGGCCTCGAGCGCTGCTTTTTCACCGCTCACGGCCACGCATATTGCGAATTGCCTGATATCCGATGAACCGATGGATCGGCCTTATCTCGAACAACTTAGCCTCGCCGATCACCTGGACGACTGGACGGCGCTGGCTGACGGATGAGCAGATTCTGGACAAAAAAGAGGACAGGGTAGATGACTAAAAAAATTCTCTTCGTTGACGACGACCAAAACGTGTTGAACAGCTACCAGCGCCACCTGGGGTTCGAGTATGAGATTGATACTGCGCTCGGCGGGGAGGCCGGCCTGAGCAAGCTGGAACAGGATGGTCCGTACGCGGTCGTGATTTCGGATATGCGCATGCCGAACATGGACGGCACACGCTTTCTTTCCGAGGTCAGCCGCAGATGGCCGGAAAGCGTCAGAATGTTGCTGACCGGGCATGCGGACATGAGCGATACCATCGCAGTCGTCAACGAAGGCAACATCTACCGCTTTCTGACCAAACCGTGTCCTCCGGAAACATTCGCCAGGGCGCTCAACGATGCCATCGAATTGTACACCCTGCGCAGCTCTGAGAAGGAACTCCTGCACCAGACGCTCAAGGGCAGCATCAAGGTTCTCATGGACGTCGCTTCGACGCTGAACCCGGCTGTGTTCAAGCAATCGCAGCGGGTAAAGGAGCTGGCGCACAAGATCGCCGTCCGCGTCGGAGTCAAGAACCTCTGGCAGGTGGATTTGGCGACCCTGCTCTCCCGCATCGGGTACGTGACCTTGCCGCCGAACATTCTCGACAAGAAACTGAGCGGCGCGCGCCTGAGCGCGGCCGATGAAAAGCAGTACCTGAGCTATGTCGAGAGAGGTTATGAGCTGATCAAGAATATCCCCCGGCTGCAGGAAGTGGCGCGCGCCATTCTCTACCAGGAAAAGAAGTTCAATGGCGACGGTCCGCCGCAGGGGAGCGTGCGCGGGCAGCAGATTCCGGTCCTGTCGCGCATCCTCAAAATCGTCTACGATTTCGACGAGCTGGTGGCCTCGGGCGCCGATCAGGATCAGGCGCTCAAGCGACTCTTGCACCAGAAGGCGTTTTATGACTCGGATATCTACGATGCGCTCAAGCTGGAAGTCCTCCTGTGGGATGATTCGAAGACGGTCAAGGTGGCCGTCGGCGATCTGAAGATTGGTGCGGTGCTGGCGGAAAATGTCAAGACGAACAGCGGTATTCTATTGGCTGCGAGAAACCAGGAGGTGTCGTCAACGTTGCTGATGGCCCTCACCAGCAACATGCAGGAAGGCAACATTCCCGCCACCGTGCTGGTCTTCGAAGAACAGGCCTGAGCGCGGCGACACAAAGCCCGCGCCTGAGGGGAGAGAGGACAGGATGTTTCCGCAAACATTCGCATCTGACGGGCTGGGGGCAGGCCTGCCGGCATTTAGGACAACCAACCGGAGAGGCTACCCGAACCGGAACCGGCCCCGCCGAAACCTATGAAACCCGCACAGACAGAATCTCCTGATGATCCACGAAGGCAATGCCCGGAAAAATGATGCCTGCCATCATTTTTTGCGGGAAACTTGGCGTATAATTGCATATATTCCGGGGTCACATCGGTTCAATGTTGCAAAGAACCGGCGTGACTGCAGGAAAAACTCCTTTTGTGCTTAGGGATGCTGATGTTTTGGTTCGGGGAAAAAGAACATAATTGTCTCTGCAGAGTGTCAAAAAAGAGAAGTGGTGGTTGTCATGGATAGAGTCCTGGGAGTGATGATATGAAGAAATTGGTGTGTAACACGATGATTTCCGGGCGTCGACTGGCCGTCTGCTCGGTTGGACTGGCTCTGCTTTCACTATTACCTGCGTGCCAGCACAGTTCGCCAACAACGCCGGAAGGGCAGGATGAATTGCCGGTGAACACGAACTATTTCGTGATGCCGCGCCGTGCAGAACGTGTGGTCGGCGATACGCTGAGATTCTTTCTTGCTAGGAAAACCAGAGGCGGGACACAGATCGCTGCGGCGACAGCGCCCATCATGGTAAAGTTGCCTTAGTGGATCAAACCGGCGGAAAAGAAAAATGCGGCTTTGTTGACCGGGCCGCCCATATCAAGCGCGATCATGGCCCCGAGCACGAGGGCGAGCAGTATCGCGTTGCCCGTTTGAAGTTCCGTCAATGCATGGTTGATCCCGG
>CAZTNL010000077.1:0-8880 GCA_964614885.1 uncultured Calditrichaceae bacterium
TGCTCCGTGAAATTCTCAACATAATGGGGTAAACATGCATCCAAGACTTTTTACACCAGGCCCGACCCAGATCCCCGAGCGTGTGCGCAGCGCGATGTCCATGCCGATGATGCACCATCGGGGGGCAGAATTCAAAAAGATTTTCTCCGATGTTATCGAAGATTTACACTATTTTTTCCAGACCGAGGCGGATGTCATCGTTCTGACCTCGTCCGGAACCGGCGCTATGGAGGCCTGCGTCGTCAACCTGTTGTCCGCCAATGAAAAGGTACTCACGGTTTCCGGGGGCAAGTTTGGCGAACGCTGGGGAGAATTGTGTACAGCCTATGGCGCCGATACGAATATCCTCGAGGTGCCGTGGGGGCAGGCTGTCGACCCTTCGGACATCAAGGCCTTTCTCGACGCCAACCCGGACACCCGGGCGGTGTTCGTCACGCACAGCGAAACATCCACGGGCGTCGCCAACGACGTTCAGGAAATCGCCTCGGTCGTCCGCAACAGCTCGGAGGCGCTCGTCGTCGTGGATTCGATTACTTCGACCGGTGTGCTGCCGTTCAAAATGGATGAGTGGGGCATCGATGTTGCCGTCACCGGCTCCCAAAAAGGACTTATGGCGCCGCCCGGGCTCGCCGTGGTCGCCCTCAGCGAGCGCGCCTGGCAGCGGGTTGAAACTTCGACTTTGCCGCGTTATTATTTTGACCTGCGCAGAGAAAAAGCCGGGTTGACGAAAACAGCGACGGCATGGACGCCGGGGATCACGCTGTTCATGGGACTGCGCGAGGCGCTGAGAATGATCCGCGAGAAGGGGCTCGATAATATGTGGGCAAACTACGCCAAACTGGCCCGCGCTACGCGCCAAGGCGTTCAGGCGGTTGGATTGGAACTGTTTGCAGCATCCCCGTCGGATTCTCTGACCGCCGTAAAAATCCCCGACTCGTTAGACGGGCTGAAGTTCGTCAAGCATCTGCGTGAGCAATACGGGATTACGGTTGCCGGGGGGCAGGCGCAGTTGAAGGGCAGGATCTTCCGCGTGGCTCACATGGGCTACTACGACGCACTGGACATGGTGGCGATGGCCTCGGCGCTCGAACTGAGCCTGCGCGACTTCGGCTGGAATTTGCAGCCGGGCGCCGGCGTCGCGGCCGTGCAGAAAGTTTTCATGGAGAGCCTTTCCGAAAAAAAACTAACTTGAAGAGCTTACCGAAGCAATTGAACCCGGCGGCGCCTGATGTCCCGCTGCCATGCGAGCAAAGAGTGATACCCTTATGAGCAAACAGATTTCCAAAGTACTGATTTCCGACGCGGTCGATGAGAGCTGTGTTTCTTTGCTCGAATCCCGCGGCTGCTGCGTCGACAATCGTCCCGGCCTCACTCCGGAGGAATTGCGGCAATGTGTCGCGGGCTACCAGGGACTCATCGTGCGCAGCGCCACGAAGGTCACCGCAGATGTGATTGCCGCCGCCCCCGTCCTTCGCGTTGTCGGGCGAGCCGGAACCGGCGTCGATAACATCGATTTGGCGGCGGCCAGCAGCCACGGCATCGCGGTGTTGAATTCCCCCGGCGGAAATACGATTTCGGCCGCAGAGCAAACCTTCGCACTGATGATTGCGCTCGCCCGCCAGATAGGGGCCGCCTACGTCTCGATGCGCGAAGAGTGCTGGCAGAGGAGCCGCTTTTCCGGCGTAGAGTTGTACGGCAAGACGCTTGGCGTTGTCGGGCTCGGACAGATCGGCAAAGAGGTTGCAAAGCGAGCGCTGGCTTTCGGAATGCGGGTTGTTGCCTTCGATCCGGTGCTGTCCTCCGAGGACTTCTCTGCGGTCGGTGTCGAGCAGCTCGATTTCGAGGCGCTGGTTCGTAATTCGCATTTCATCACGCTGCACGTGCCACTGAACGACCACACGCGCGGCCTGATTTCGCACAGGCAGTTTGCTATCTGCCGGCAGGATTTACGGCTCATCAATGTCTGTCGCGGCGGAGTTGTCGATGAAGACGCGCTGTATGAAGCGCTGACCAGCGGTCGTATCGCCGGCGCGGCGCTGGATGTTTTTTCCAGCGAGCCGCCCTCTGACTACCGGTTCAGCAAGCTGGACAATGTGATTACCACGCCTCATCTCGGGGCCAGCACCATCGACGCCCAAAAGCGTATTGCTGCGGAAATCGCCGCGACGGTCGCGGATTATTTGCACGGCGAGCGTGTATCTAACATCGTCAACGCAGACGAACTGCATATCTAAGCGTGGGCTGGGAGTTATAGCAATGGCTGAGATACTCATAGTTGAAGATGATCGTAACACCCTCTCCGGGCTGATCGAGATTCTCAGCGAAGAAGGCTACAATGTCAAAGGCGTCGACAGTGGTAAGAAGGCGCTTAAAATTCTGAAAAAACAGAATTTCGACATTCTTCTCACAGATTTAAAGATGCCGGAAATGAGCGGCATGGATCTGTATGAGCGGTGTCTCGACAACGCCACCGGCATGAAGACGATCGTGATGACGGCGTACAGCTCGGTGAAGGATGCGGTGGAGGCGATGAAGAAGGGCGTGTACGAGTACCTGACCAAACCGCTCGACCTCGATGAGTTGTTCGTCATTATCGAGAAAGCCATAGGCGAGCAAGACCTCATCCGGGAAAACACCGAACTGCGCCAGCAAATAAAATCGACCTACAGCTTCAACAACATCGTGGGGAAAAGCGTCGCCATGCAGCAGGTTTTTCGCACGATCCAGAAGGTGGCGCGGACACAGTCGACCATCCTGATTCGGGGCGAGAGCGGCACCGGTAAGGAGCTCGTCGCCAGGGCCATTCATCACAACAGCCCGCGTGCCGGTAAGCCGATCGTAGAAATCAGTTGCGCGTCCTTTCCTGAAACTCTGCTGGAAAGCGAATTGTTTGGCTACAAAAAGGGCGCTTTCACCGGGGCGGACAGCGATAAGTCCGGACGCTTCGAAATGGCACGCGGAGGCACGATTTTCCTGGACGAGATCGGCGACATCTCCGAAAGCGTGCAGGTGAAACTGCTCCGCGTCCTGCAGGAAAGACAGATCAACCGGCTCGGCGACAACGATACCATCGACGTTGATGTGCGCGTGATCACTGCGACCAATCAGGACCTGGAGGCCGCGATCGAGCAGGGCCGTTTTCGCGAAGATCTCTACTACCGGCTCAACGTCATTCCGCTCGTACTGCCGCCCCTGCGCGACCGGCGCGATGATATCCCGATTCTTCTCGAACATTTCGTCAAGAAGGTTTGCCTCGATAACAAGATTCCGCTTCCCGTCATTTCCAGCGAAGTGGTGAAACTCTGTGTGAACTACCCCTGGCCCGGAAACGTGCGCCAGCTCGAAAACGCCGTGGAAAATGCGATCGTTCTTGGAGATGGGGAAGTCATTTATCCTGAGCACCTGCCGCTCGGTATTCGCAAACCAACGGCGAGAGGGCGAAAGGGAGACTTCCTGAGCCTCGCCGGGCCTACCTTCAAGGACAAGATCGAAATCGCCGAGAGAATGATTTTGCAGGATGCGATCCAGCAGGCGGACGGAAACAAGTCGGAGGCGGCCAAGAAGCTTGACATCAGCTTGAGAACCATGCGTTACAAAATCAAGAAATATAAATTGTAAGGACTCGCAACCCATATGAGAACCCTCAGTACCATCACCCTGCCAATCATCGCTTTGTTCTTCCTTCTCAGCGGCGAAACCGGCTGCAAGAAAAACTCGCCGCCGGGAGCGGGTCGCTCCGATCTGGTTGTGGTCGAAGGGCCGGCGCTCAAAGCACCTTCGGGGCTCGAGGTTGTCCGGATGAAGATCAATGTGTCCGAACAGCAGGAACAGGGATTCCTGACAGCCAGGTCGGCGGCGCGCAAGCCGCATCGGGCGCTGCGCGGCGATATGTTACTGTTGCAGGAGGATTTCGAGTCGCAGCTCAACCCGCGTACCTGGGAGGCGTTATCCGGTCCTGGAAGGCACTGGAAACGGTCGAACGAACGTTTCCGGCATGGCAGTTTCAGCCTCAAAATAGGCGGCGTGGAGGGGGACGGTCTGGCCGCAAACCAGTGGCTCATTGCCGGGCCCTTCGATTTGACTCAGGTGTCGCATGCCGGTTTTCATTTTCAAATGTCGTTGCAGGGCGCGTCCGGCGGCAGCACGTTTTTCTGGGGCGCGTCAACCAACGATGATGAATTTTTCGGTTACTCTGCCAGCGGCGATTCTCATGGCTGGCAGATGGTCAATTTTAGCCTCGAAGACTTTCCCGAACTGAGCGTCACAACCGAGAAACGACAGGTCTGGGTGGGACTATTTTATGAGGGCGGGAAAGCGGGCAAGAACGCGGTGTTCGTCGATGATCTGGAAGTCTACGTCGATGCGGGCCTCAGCCAGGTGAGAGAAAGCGGTCCGGCCGGGCAGGATGTCGTCGATTTTTCCGGGGGCTCGGGGTTGGCCCGGCCCACGTTCGCGGACCTCGACGGGGACGGCGATACGGACCTTTTTGTGGGCGGCTACGACGGCACCGTCAAGTATTTCGAAAACAAAGGGTCCAGCCGGCAACCGGCCTGGCGGTTGGCGAAGACGGCGCTGGGCGACATCGATGTCGGCGAGAACAGCGCGCCGGCCTTTTGCGACATCGACCTCGATGGCGATCTGGACCTGTTTGTCGGCAATCGCGTCGGCCGAATCGCCTTCTACCTGAACGTCGGTTCGGCCAGCGCCCCGCTGTGGGAAGATCACGGCTGGCTGCGCACAGAATCCGGGCGTCCCATCGACGTGAACGAGAGCGCGACGCCCACTTTTTTCGACATCGATGGCGACGGCGATGAGGATCTGCTGGTCGGAGACGATTTTGGTTATCTCGGGCTCTATCTGAACGAATCGAAGTTGCCTCATCTTTCCTGGAAAAGGGAAGCTGAGAAATATCTGGGCGTCGATGTCGGCAGCCTGAGCTCGCCGACTGCAGCGGATCTCGACGGTGACGGCGACCCGGACGTTCTCTGTGGCATGGAAAAGGCTGATGTCCTCTTCTACGAAAACGAACAGGCGCCCCTGAAGACGCGCTTCAAGCTCAAGTCGAAGTCGTTTGTGACCGTACCCGGGGAAGGAACGATCACATCGCCGTCTCTGGTCGACTACGATGGCGACCGGCGCTACGACCTTTGTGTGGGACTGTCGGACGGCTCTCTGCACTTCTACCGAAACACGGGCACGACTGAGAAGCCGAATTTCGAGCCGGATCAGCGCAAGCTGATCGTCCGTCCTGGCTTTGATGTCGGATTCCAGTCAGCGCCTGTTCTTGCCGATCTGGACGGCGATGGCGACCTCGACTTTGCCGTTGGCGCTGCGGACGGCACTCTCACATTTCTCGAGAATACGGGGACGGCCAACCGACCCGCCTGGTCCGAGAAAGCAGATGTTTTTGCCGGCGTGTCGGTAAGGAAGTGGAGCAGCCCTTCTTTTGTCGATATCGACTCGGATGGCGATCTCGACCTTTTTCTCGGTTCGCGCCTCGGCAAGATCGCCTTTTATCAAAACGACGGCAGCAAGCAGCAGCCGGTGTGGCGGTTGATTTCGGATAACTACGAAGAGCTGAAGCCCGGGGAGATGACGTCGCCCACGTTTGCCGATTTGGACGATGACGGCGATTTTGATCTGTTTGTCGGAACTCAGGTCAAAGGCATCGCCTATTATGAGAACCGCGGCAATCCCCAACGGCCCTCCTGGCGACTGATCGCCGACAACTACCTCAACCTGAAAAACATCTACCGGCTGCGTCCCGTGTTTGTCGATTGGGACCTGGATGGCGACCTGGACCTCCTAGCCGGCACCCACGAGGGAACCGTGCTTTTCAGCGAGAATGTCGGTTTCCGCAACGCGCCCAACTTTCAGTTCGTGACGCCGAAACTCGGCGGGATCGATGTTCGCTTTTTCAGCTCGCCGGCTGCCGGCGATATCGACGGTGACGGCGATGTCGATCTTTTCCTCGGAAACAACAGCGGTGGCCTCTACTTCTGGCGGAATTTTCTGAGCGACCCTTCCTTCGTCGGCCGGCGTTAGGCGGTCCGGCCCCTGCGTTAAAGTCACTTCCGGGCGACCTCACCGGCCGCCCGGGCACGCTTCAGATATTGTTTGTTTTTTTCCTGTAACTTTTCTATACTCCCGTTTACGAATCATACAACACACAAGAATCTATGACCAGGAAACTATTCGCCGGGCTCTTCTTTCTTTCCGGGTTCACGGCATTGATCTATCAGATTCTCTGGACACGGGAATTCAGCTTCGTGCTGGGCAACACATATCTGACGATCAGCGTCATCGTTTCGTCGTTCATGGCGGGTCTGTTTGCCGGCGCCGCCTTGATCGGTAAGTTGCTGGCGCGCGACGCCATCCGCAACGAGCTCAGATTTTTCGCCGCAGCCGAGATGACCATAGGTCTGTTCGGCGTGTTTTCGCATTATCTGATCGCCGCTCAGGCGCCCGTGCTGAAAGTATTGTACGATCATCTGCAATCGGCGCCCCTGGCCCATGACGCGGCCCGTGCCCTGCTGATTTTGGTATTGTTGTTCATTCCCACGGCCGCGATGGGCGCGACGCTGCCGCTGGTGGTGCGATACTTCACGCGCAGCAAATCCATGTTTGGCGAAAACATCAGCCTTTTCTATGGGGTCAACACGGTCGGAGGGGCCCTGGGCGCCGTGCTGGCGGGATTCTATCTTATCGAGCACATCGGCGTGCGGCACGGCTTGCTGCTGGCGGCTCTGATCAATTTCCTGGTCGCCGCCACGGTTTTCTTCTATGCCCGGAGGCAGGAACCCGCGGGAGTTGTCGCGGCCGAAAAAGACGCCGGCCGCAAACAGAAAAATGATTCCAGGTGGATTCTACCCGGGAAATCGTTGATCCTGATCGCCGCCGCGCTTTCTGGGTTTGCTTCCCTCGCCTACGAAATCATCTGGTCGCGGGGTCTGAAGTTTCTGATTCACAACAGCACCTACAGCTTTTCGGTAATCCTGTTCATGTTTCTGCTGGGCATTGCGATCGGCAGCGGCATTTCCAAGCGCCTTCTTCGGCGCGAGCGAAACGCCGGCCACCTCTTCGGCAGCCTGCAACTGGTCATCGGGCTCTATGCCGTCTTCTCGCTCTATCTCCTCTATGGATTCTCATACAGCGAGTTTTTTCAGAAGAACGTTGTGAACCTGATTTACGACTACGCTTACGGTTGGGAGTGGGGGCTGGTGGTGTACTGCCTTGTTTGTGCCGTCATTTTTCTCGTGCCAACGGTGACGATGGGGATGACCTTTCCGCTCCTGAATCAGATGTATTTCGAATGCACCGGGGCACACTCCGGGCAAACGGTGAGCAGAATTTACGCTATAAATACCGCGGGCAGCATCCTCGGTTCACTTCTGGCCGGATTTCTCTTGCTGCCGGTTTGGGGGATTAAGACGAGCATCCTCATCGTGGCCGCCTTCAATCTCGCGCTTGGCGCTGTTTTTGTGCTGCGCTGTTCGCAGAAGCCGGTCCGCACGTTCGTGCCGGCGTTGCTTCTCGGCATCGTGGCCGTATGGAGCTCTCTGCAAGGCAACTACCTCTACGGACGCGGCGAAAAAGCGGCCGACAAGGTTTTGTTCTACCGCGAAGGACTGATGTCTACGGTCAAGGTGTTCGAGCGCCGGAGAAACCGCTACATGAGCGTTGATGGCAACATCATCGCATCAACCGAGCAGACTTTGTTTCGCAAAGAGAAGTTGATTGCGCACCTGCCGTTCATGCTTCGGCCCGATTTGAAAGAGGTGCTCGCTGTTGGCCTTGCCAGCGGCGTCAGTACCGGCAGCATGACTCTGCAGGACAGCGTGCGCAACATCGATTGTGTGGAGCTGATCAAGCCGGTGTTTCCGGCGGCCCATTATTTTGACGACGCGAACCAGAGGATTTTCGAGAATCCAGCGGTCCATCTGCACAATGACGACATTTTCGGCTTCCTGCTGCACAATGAAAAAAAGTACGACCTCATCTCTTCCGACGGCAAGCTCGGGACGCTTTACAGCGGCAACACGATCATGTTGTCTTTGGATTTTTATGAGGCGTGCAAACAGCGACTGAAAAAGGATGGTCTCTTCATTCAATGGAACCCGATCATCACCCCAAAATCGGAACTCGAGATTATTCTCAAGACCATGCGCGAAACGTTTCCCCACGTGTCGGTGTTCTACTTTTACCCGAGCGACGTTTATCTGGTGGCTTCGGAGATCCCGATTGTGCTCGACGCAGATAAGATGAAGCGCACGCTTTCGAATCCACGCATCGCGCGCGACCTGGCGAGCGTGCGCATCGCCGGTGCGGAGGCTTTCCTCACAGCATTTCTCGGGGAATGGACACCTGACTTCGCCGACGAGATTCCGGTCAATACATTCGACCGTCCGCTGTTGGAGTTCAGGTTCATGCGGGACTGGAAAAAGAGCCAGTTGTATGCCGGCGGGTATCGCGCCCGTAATCTGGAATATCTGCTACAGTCGAACGCGAATCTCGGCGAAGGCATTCGGGAGCAGGTAGCCGGCGTCGACGACAGCGGGATGAAGAATTTGAACACGGTCCGGACCCTGTTTTTCCAGGGGTGCATAAAATATTTCAAGACCCGGCAGTACCGTGCCAGTTTTCGGGACTATTTGCTTTTCCGCAACACTCTGGCTGGAAACGGCCAGCCTTGAGGCACATTCGTAATAAAGGAAGGGGTAATCGGATATGAAGACAGGACTGATTGTAATTGCCGTGCTTTGCCTGGCCCGGGTATCTGCAGGGCAGGAATTCACCCAGGTGTGCGCCCAGACCGGACTGAGCACAGCCGTCGCAACCAATGGGGTTGCGGTCGCCGACTACGAGCTGGATGGCGACCTG
>CAZTNL010000078.1:0-8850 GCA_964614885.1 uncultured Calditrichaceae bacterium
ATGTCCATTCTTTTATGAATCTAACTCAGAGCAGCAACTAATTCTCAGAAGAACCTCCGGTAATAATTGATGAAGACTCCAAGGCATGTTGCAAGAACTACTAAAACAACCGGCACGGTAAAGCAAATCATCCGCGCAAATCCGCGTTTATCCGTGGCGAAAGTCTTTGCGGCATCGCGCCTCAGGGAACCGCTCAGACTAAAATGAAAATCACACTCGTCTCAACCGCCTACCCCTTTCGGGGCGGCATCGCGCAGTACACCGGCATTCTTTACCACAAGCTCAGGGAGCGGGGCCACAGTGTCAACGTCATCACCTTTTCCCGGCAATATCCCCGCCTGCTTTTCCCCGGAAAAACGCAACTCGAAACCAGCGCGGACCCTTCGGTAAAAATCCCAAGCGAGCCGATTCTCGATTCTATCGGACCACTGAGCTGGCTGCGCGGCGCCCGGCGAATCGTCGAGCTGCAACCGGATTTGGTGCTTTTCAAGTACTGGATGCCGTTTTTCGCGCCTTGCTTCGGAACCCTCTGCCACCGGCTCAGAAAGGGAAGCAGTGCCAGAATTCTCTACCTTTGCGACAACGTCACCCCGCACGAAAAACGCTGGGCCGATGTCGCGCTGACGAAATATGCGTTCAGGCAGGCCGACCACTTTATCGTCCAGTCGGGCGTGGTCGAAAAACAACTGCTGGCGCTGAAGCCGGAAGCGGACTACAAGCTCATCCCCCACCCGGTCTACGACATCTTCGGCGAGCCCATTCCACAACAAGAGGCGCGCGACCAATTGAACATCAGCGAGGAGCGCGTCATTCTTTTCTTCGGCTACGTCCGCGCTTACAAAGGGCTGGATTGGCTGCTGCAGGCGATGCCGGCGGCGCTCGAAAAGCTCAGGCTCAAGCTCCTGATCGTTGGCGAATTTTATGAGGACGAAGAGAAATATCGCCGGATGATTGCAAGTCTCAACCTCGGGCAGACGGTGCAAATTCACTCTGAGTTTGTGCCGAATGAAGAAGTCAGTACCTATTTTTCCGCGGCGGATGTGGTGGTCCTGCCGTACAAATCAGCGACCCAGAGCGGCATCGTTCAGCTCGCTTACCACCTGGACAAACCCTGCATCGTCACGGATGTCGGCGGCCTGTCCGAGGTCGTCGTCGACGGTGAAACCGGCTACGTTGTGCCGCCGAACGACCCAGGGGAACTTGCCGGGGCCATCGTTCGGTTTTATCAGGAGGAGAAGCAGCACCCCTTCGCCGATAATGTGACCCGTGAGAAAAAGAAGTACTCGTGGGAGAGAATGATTTCGGCGATTGAATCATTCAAGTGAAACGCACAGCGATTCCTTGACACTTTTCGACCGGTTGCTTATTTTTTGTATCCAATCTACTGCAACAGCAAACCCGATGACCGCTCAGCGCTACTGAGCAGAGCCGTCCCACACGATTCAATAGGAGGCCTCATGAAAAAGCTGATTCTCCCATCCGTCATTTTGATCGTGTTGTACGTATTTTCGTCGCTTGCCCTCAACATTCCCGAATCTTTGCCGGAAGGCACGGTGATTCCGGATGAGGTCAGGCAAATTATCGCAGCCGACAAGCTGGACAACACCATTATCTACTCCAATTTCAAGAGTGGCTGGTACTTCTTCAACAACATCCTCGGCTTTTTTATCCTGGGCGGCATTCTCATGCTCGGCATTTCACCCAAAATCCGCGCCAAAGCGCAGAGTTGGGCCGAACGGGTAGCTGGGTTCGAAAACGCGCCTTTGGTCTGCGGCGGTCTTGCGGCATTTGCCGCCTTGCTGGTTCTGTTTCTGGCCGCAACGCCGGAGCACCCGGTTTCGGCCGGCAGCCTCGGCCTGGCCCTGGCCTGGGGTGTGGTCGGTATGTTTGTGGGGAAATCTGCTCGTTTCGCTTTGGTCGCGTTCTATGTCCTGCTGTTCTCTCTGCTGATGGATGTTGTGAGCTTGCCCTTTGCCTACTACAGCGGTTTCGTTGTCGAACACCATTTCGACCTTTCGACGCAAACGTTCGGCGCATGGCTGGCGAATTTCCTGAAGGGCGAGACGATTTCCTACTTGTTTGCTGTTCTGTTGGCGCCACTGGCCTACTGGGGCATCCGCAGGAGTCCAAGACGGTGGTGGGCCTGGATCGCCGGCGGCGCGGCGCCGGTCATTATTTTTATCATGGTTATCACACCTGTCTATCTGTCGCCCCTGTTCAACAAGTTTGAGCCGCTCAAAGACCAGGCGCTGCGTGAGCGCATTTTGACTGTTGCCCAGGAAGCCGGCATCTCCGGCAGCCGGGTCTTTCAGGTCGATATGAACAAGGAAACCGAGAAAGTCAACGCCTATGTCACCGGCCTCTTCGGCAGCAAACGCATCGTCATGTGGGACACGATTCTGAAGAAACTCGAACCTGACGAAATCGTCTTTGTCATGGGGCACGAAATGGGCCACTACGTCATGAATCACGTCTGGAAGTTCATCGGTATCTTCGTGGTCACCCTGGCGATTCTGCTGTTCGTCATCTCCAGGACTATCGGTTTCACCCTGCGCAAATTCGGCGGCAAGATGGGGTTCACCGAGTTGGATGACATCGCCAGCCTGCCCCTGCTGCTGCTCATGCTCAGTCTGCTGATGTTCCTTATCACGCCAGCGTTGAACGCCTACAGCCGGACGATGGAACACGACGCCGATCGCTTTGGCCTGGAATTGACCCACGACGGCGCCACCGCCGCCAGCGCCTTTGTCAAGCTCGCAAACGAAAACCTGAGCAATCCAGCGCCGAATGCGTTCATCGAATTCTGGCTCTTCAACCACCCGACACTGAAAGACCGCATTGACTTCTGCAAACAATATGAGCCCGCGAAGGAAACGGAAAAAACAGACAAAAACGCTCCGGTCGATGACACCGGAACCATTGAAAAACCCGGCAGGGAGGAACCGCTGACCGAAAAGCACTAAGCTGTGTCGTTTATTGTTCGCATGAGGTTACGGACTCAAAAACCACAAATTGCAATTTCCAGGGCTCGCAGGGCACAATCCACCTTCCCACCAGCAGAGCTGCAGGGGCGGACGAATAGCAACCATCCATCCGCCCTAGCCCTCATCTAACCGGACGTACGGATTTTCACATCCAGGTCACCCTGAAAAATAAGGCGCAAACAGGAAACCAGCTGGCGCACTTGAAAGTTTGTAGAGCAGCCGTAGGCAGCAAAGTGTCCGGCCAGAACCGGGCCGCCTCACGGCGGCAGTACAAACACATGCCTGAATTTTGAAAATGGAAGCTGGCAGCATACCTGAAATTAAAATCCCGCGCAAGCACCTTGAAGCGCTCAACCAAATCGTTGCCAACTCTTTGCGGTTTGAGTCGGTGGATGAGTACGTGCGGTTCCTGCTGCGAGCCGTGGTTGACAGCCGGCAAGCGACCCAATTTTTGAATGAAACCAAACCATCAACCCATGGCTGAAATGCGTCGACCCGACATCATCCTGCTGACCGCTGACTCGCTGCGCGCCGACCGCCTCGGCTGCTATGGGTACACGCGGCCGCTGTCGCCGAATCTTGACCGGCTGGCGCGCCATGGTACGCTTTTCACGCAGGCTTTTTCCAACGGTCCGAATACGCCGCATGCGTTTCCGGCAATACTGGCGGGACGATGTTCCTTGCTTTCGCGGCGGCTCGGTCTCTTCGACCACCCGATGGCCCTGGCCGAAATTTTCAAGCGCGCCGGCTACGTCACCGTAGGGTTCAACACCGGCAACCCGTACGTCTCGCGCCATTTCGGTTACGACCGCGGTTTCGACGAGTTCACCGATTACATTGATTTCGAGCTCGAATCTGCGCCGCAACCCGCAGGCGCCAGGCACATTTCGGTTCCGCGCGCCGACATGGAGCGCTATCTGGTGACCGAAGACAACATCCGCGCCAAGGCCGATCTGGAGACAAGATTCGTCGAAGACGTCTGCCAACGCCTTGCCCGGCGGCACGAGATGCCGCTGTTCCTCTGGGTGCATTTTATGGATACCCACTACCCGTATCTGCCGCAGGCGCAGCCGCAGGAAGCAGCGCACGGAACGGTGATTTCCCGCAAGGAAAACTACCGGCTCAATCTGGCCGTACGCGGGAACGCGCATCTTGGCCCCGACGACCTGCGCAAGGTCACCCGGCTCTATGACGCCTGCGTGCGCCAGTTGGATGCCAAGGTAGGCAGAATCCTGTCCGCGCTCGAGCCGCGCGCCATGCTGGACAATACGCTGGTCCTCTTCTGCGCCGACCACGGCGAGGAATTCATGGAGCACGGCGATTTACAGCATAAATCGAAACTCTACGACGAGCTCATTCATGTGCCGCTTCTGCTCAAGTTGCCGGCGCAAAAACGTGGTGCTACGTCGGACAAGGCCGTCAGCCTGCTGCAGATAGCGTCCACACTCGCCGCCGCCGGCACAGAGAATCCCTTTCCGCAGCCGCCGCTCACCGTGCCCGGAGCGGCGCCGATCTTTGCGGCCGCAAGTATCGGCGCCGGAGGCGGAACGCCGGTCGACCATCATATGAATGCCGTGAACAGGCTGCCGGCCATCTACAGCTACCGCGAAGGCTGCTACAAAATCGTCCTCCGCACTTCCGGCCAGACCGCGGTGTTCAACCTTCTCAGCGACCCGGCGGAAAGGAGTAACGTCTACGACGCCCAGTCAGAACATCACCGCAGCCTGGAAAACAAGCTGCAAGAACATATACTGGCACTCGAAGAACAGCGGTTGCGGGAATCAGCGGAGAGAATCGTCTCTGGCATTCTAAGCAAAGGAGAACCGGCGCATGCCGCTTGAATTTCATTCCGATCCGAAAAAAAAATGGGAACAGCAATATCTCGTGACGCGCGATCACATTCTGCCATTTGTCCAGGGAAAGGCCACCCTGCCGGAGAGAGCCAATATCCTCGAAGTCGGCTGCGGCGAAGGCGGTGTCCTGAAAGCTTTTTGTGAAGCCGGCTACCTTTGCCACGGTGTCGATCTTGCCGAAAATCGAATTCGCAGCGCCAATGAGCTGCTTGCGGCCGAGGTTGAACAGGGTACGATTACGTTCTACGCTGGAAATGTTCACGACACGGAACTGTTCGCGCACCTCAAAGGCAATATCGATCTGCTCATCCTCAAGGATGCCATCGAACACATACCGGAACAGGAAAAGATCCTGCGCGCTCTGCGGAGCTTTCTGAAACCCGGCGGGCTGGCGTTTGTCGCCTTTCCACCGTGGCGTAGCCCGTTCGGCGGCCACCAGCAGCTGGCCGACTCACGCCTGAAGTATCTGCCATGGTTCCACATTCTGCCGAAAACTCTCTACCGGACCATCCTGCGGCTTGCCGGGGAGACCGAGACTCAAATCGGCGTGCTCATGGAAATCTACGACACCAGGCTGCCGACGTCGACGTTTGAACGCCACCTGCGCGCCGCCGGCTGGCGCATACAGCTCCGCCGGTTCTTCCTGTTCAATCCGATCTACGAGTACAAGTTCGGTATCCGCGGCAAGAAACAGTTTGCCACCATCGCGGCGCTGCCGCATCTCCGCGACTTCCTCTCGACCGGCGTCTACTACCTGCTGCGATGATTATGGACACAGCGCGCGAGCAAAACGCTTTGCAGACAGAAGCTGCCGCTCAGCGCGTGCGGGCGCGGGTCATGCTCCTCCTCGCAGTGGCGACCCTTTCGACCAGCACCGCCATCGCCGGCGATCCGGAGTTCGGCCAGCGCATCGACCGCGGATTGCTCGCATGGAATCCGATCACCGAAGCCTCGGGACTGGTGGCAAGCCGGCAAAACGACCACGTGCTCTGGACGCACAACGATGCCGGCGGCGGCCCGACGCTGTTTGCGCTCGGCGACGACGGCCGGCATCTCGGTGTCTTCCACATCTCCGGAGCGAACGCCCGGGACTGGGAGGATATCGCGATTGGGCCAGGACCCGACAGCGGCCGCTCGTATCTGTACATCGGCGACATCGGCGACAACAAGGCGGAAAACAATCTGAAGTTCATTTACAGGATAGCCGAGCCCGTCGTGGACATTAACCAGGCGCCGCTCGACAGCACGCTCGGCGGCGTGGAAACCATAACCTTTCGCTATCCCGCGCAGAACCGCGACGCCGAGACGCTGCTGATAGATCCCCTCAACAAGGATCTGTATGTGGTAAGCAAGCGTGAGCCGAATGTGCTGCTGTTTCGCGCTCCTTATCCGCAGGCGACGACAGGGACCCTGACGCTGGAAAAAGTGGCGACCCTCAACCTCTCCGGCATCGTCGGTGGCGACATCTCACCCGCAGGTGACGAGATCCTGCTGAAGACCCTCGGGTCGGTCAGCTACTGGCGCCGGCAGCCGGGGCAGTCGCTCGCGCAGGCGCTGGAGACGCCTCCCCTGGACGTCCCGTACGAAGCGGAGCCGCAGGGAGAAGCTATTTGCTGGGACGCCGGCGGACTCGGCTACTTTACCGTAAGCGAGGAGTTCCTCAACATTCCGGCGCACCTCTATTATTATCCCCGACTGGCGACCTCAGTCGCGCAACCGGCTTCGCCCGAAACCTTCCGGCTCGAGCAAAACTACCCGAATCCGTTCAATCCGGAAACAAGTATCGTTTTCTTTGTCGACAGAGACGCCGTGGTCGAGCTAAGGCTTTTCGATGTGCTTGGCCGCGAGGTTGCCGTGCTCCTGCGCCAGCGAACCGCCGCAGGGCGTCATGTGGTCCGGCTGGACGCCACCGAATTCGAGAGCGGCGTCTATTTTTACAGACTCGATCTGCTCGACGGCACACGGGCCAGCGTCACCCGAAAGCTGCTCATCCTGAAATGAAGACACGATCTTGGCCGTTTCGGCCGCCAAAACCGGCAACGGCAATAAAATTAGGTTGTTTATTTGCCTGGATTCCGCTAATTTCCGGTGCTTTTTCTACGAGTCCAGTTGTCACAGAGACGCGGAGTACAGAGGATTTTTTCTGTCGAATTCATGGGTTCGGGAAAGCCGGCTTGTGAGGCGACTCCCCTGTTCTCTGAGCTCCGCCTTCTCCGTGGCTTTGTGGCTTGATTTCTGAATGACTCCGGACACCGAACAAACGACGAAAGGTCTTGACATGGACGGCAAAATCAAAATCGCGCATGCAGGCGCCGGGTACTGGGGAAAAAACATCGTCCGCAATCTCGCAGAAATGGGCCTGCTCGATACGCTCTGCGACAGCGATCCTGAAACGCTGAATGCGCTGAAAACCCAGTATTCCATTGAATCCACCACCAGCACTTTTGACGATATTCTGCAACGCGAAGACATCCGCGCCGTCACCATTGCCACGCCGGCAGCCACGCACTACGATTTGGCCAAAGCCGCGTTGAAGGCCGGCAAGGACGTCTTCGTCGAGAAGCCGCTTGCCTTGAAAACGAAACACGGCGAAAAACTGGCCGGACTGGCGCGCGAGAGCGGCCGCGTGCTCATGGTGGGACACATCCTTCGCTACCATCCCGTTATCACAAAAATAAAAGAGCTCATCGATACCGGCGCGGTCGGCCGGGTCGGCTACTGCTACTCGAACCGGCTCAATCTGGGAAGAGTGCGCAAGGAGGAGAACATTCTCTGGAGCTTTGCGCCCCACGATATTTCGGTTCTGAACTACATCATGGGCGGACCGCCGGACGAAGTGAGCGCCACCGGTGAGGTCATCCTGCAGCCCGGCATCCACGACGTGACGCTGACCGTATTGAAGTGGCATGGCCGCGGGTCTGCCCACATCAACGTGAGTTGGTTGCACCCGTTCAAAGAGCACCGCTTCGTCGTTGTCGGCGACAAGGCGATGCTGGTCTTCGACGACACGAAAGAAACCGACAAGCTGGTGCTCTACGATCGCGGAATTGATTTTGTCAAAGGGGTCCCGGTGAAACGCGACGAAAACACGCGCGCCATCGAATTCGAGCAGAAAGAGCCGTTGCGCGCCGAACTCGAGCATTTTGTCAAGTGCGTGCAGACGCGGCAAACGCCGAGAACCGACGCTCAGGAGGCCCTGGATGTCCTGCGTGTTCTGACACGCGCCCAGAAGTCGCTCGAAGGCGATAACAGCGGCAAGGCCGGCAAGGAAAAACATGAGCGGGCGTACTTCGCGCACGAAACGGCCATCATCGATGACGGCGCCAAAATCGGCAAAGACACGAAAGTCTGGCATTTTTCGCACGTGATGGGCGGCGCAAAAATCGGGGAGAAATGCAGCCTGGGGCAGAATGTTTTGGTCGCCCGCAACGCCGTGATCGGCAACAACGTCAAGATTCAAAATAACGTCTCCGTGTACGAAGGCGTTATCCTCGAAGACAACTGCTTTTGCGGGCCATCGATGGTTTTTACCAACGTCAAAAACCCGCGCTCGGCGATTCCGCGCAACACGTCCGATGATTATCTGAAGACGCATATCAAACGCGGCGCCACTTTGGGCGCCAACAGTACGATCGTCTGCGGCTCCACCGTCGGCGAAAATGCATTCGTCGCGGCGGGGGCGGTTGTCGCCCATGATGTGCCGCCGAATGCCCTCGTCGCCGGCGTGCCAGCCAGGCAAATCGGCTGGATGTGCGATTGTGGGTTCAGACTGCGCAAGAAGGACGATGGTCTGTCATGCCCGGAGTGCGGCAACCGGTACAGCGTCGACAAGAATGGGGAGCTCAAGCCCGCTTGATGTCCCCGGATCTGCCAAAAGTCCTGATTGTCACCTATTATTTTCCACCGGCCGGCGGCGCAGGCGTGCAGAGAACGCTCAAGTTCGTCAAATACCTGCGCTGCTTCGGCTGGGAGCCCGTCGTGCTGACGGCGCGCAACGCCGACTATCCCGTTTA
>CAZTNL010000079.1:0-8828 GCA_964614885.1 uncultured Calditrichaceae bacterium
GGTTGGGGGCCGCCGGGGCCGCCGAAGTCACGGCTGTGACGGCGGCGCGGGACGGGGATTAGGCTGGCAGCGCTCACACTTCGGGTCTGGAGGCGATGGAATGAACCGCTGTATACGGTCAAACCCGGGGGCAGCAGAAGCGGCTGCCGGTGATTCTTAGCCTGTGTTGTGCGCCAACCGGCAAAAAAACAGGCAGATTCGACCATTTTCCCTCCTTACGCTGCTGCTGCGCGCACGGGGAATTTATCCTTGACATTTCAGCAAATATTGTTTATTTTAGCGCGTTTTACGAGAGCTTGCCGCGCCGCGCGGCAGGCAAGAAATCCGGTATTTGGCACGCCGGACCCGACATTCGTTATCATTGAGAGGAGTTCTTTTAATGGCCGTTAGAGTGGGCATAAATGGCTTTGGCAGGATCGGGAGAAACATATTCCGTGCGGCCAAAAAGTATGGAAAGAAAGATATCGAATTCGTCGCTGTCAACGATCTGACCGATTCCCAGATGTTGGCGCACCTGCTGAAATACGACTCGAATTTTGGCATTTTTGAGGGCGAAGTCAAGGCCACCGACGACGAAATTGTCGTTGATGGTGTGCCGGTGAAGGTCCTGGCCACACGGGATCCGGCTGAATTGCCGTGGAAAGAGTTGGGTGTTGATATCGCCATCGAATCTACCGGCCTGTTCACCGCGCGCGAAAACGCGACTAAGCACCTTGATGCCGGCGCCCGGAAAGTGGTGATCAGCGCACCCGGAAAAAATCCGGATATGACCGTGGTGTACGGTGTCAATCACACCAAGTACGACGCGGACACACACCACATTATCTCCAACGCTTCGTGCACGACCAACTGTCTGACACCCGTGGCAAAAGTGGTTCTCGACAATTTCGGAATTGTTAAAGCGCTGATGACCACGATTCATTCGTACACGAATGACCAGCGGATTCTCGACCTGCCGCACAAAGATATGCGTCGGGCCCGGGCAGCAGCTGTGTCGATGATTCCGACGACCACAGGCGCGGCCAAAGCAGTCGCAGAGGTGGTCCCCGAGTTGAAGGGCAGGATGGACGGCATGGCGATTCGAGTTCCGACCCCGAATGTTTCGCTCGTGGATGTGGTGTTCCAACTGGAAAAAACCGCGACCACAGAGGAGCTGAACGCGGCTCTGAAAAGAGCGGCCGAAGGCGAGCTGAAAGGCGTGTTGGCCTACAGCGAGGAACCCCTCGTTTCGAAGGATTATAACGGCAACCCGAACTCGTCGATCGTTGACGCGTTGTCGACGAAGGTGATGGACGGGAATCTGGCCAAAGTGCTTACCTGGTACGACAATGAGTGGGGTTTTTCAAACCGCATTCTCGACCTCGTTCAGTACATCTCGGCGAGTCTGTAGATGCCTCGGTTTTGCGGTATTCGGGGCCTGGAGAGATGAGTGAACGCAGGTTGGTGATCGGGGGGAACTGGAAGATGTACAAAACCCCGTACGAAGCTACCAGTGCGGCCAAGTCGCTTCGGGTCAAGCTGGTTAACATTGAGCACGTCGACGTCGTCGTCTGCCCGCCGGCGGTCGATATTGTTCCTGTTCGCGACATTCTCAAAGAGAGCATCGTCAGGCTTGGGGGGCAGAACATGCACTGGGCGGACGAAGGCGCATTTACCGGTGAAATATCCGCCAGCATGTTGAAGGATGCCGGTTGCGAGTACGTGATTCTCGGCCACTCGGAACGGCGACACGTCTTTGGTGAAGCCGATGCCGATATCAACCGGAAAGTGCTTGCGGCGCTGGCCTCGGGGCTGAAGCCTATTTTTTGTGTGGGTGAAACCCTTGAGGAGCGAAACAGCGGGTCGACCAACGCGGTTGTCGAACGCCAGTTGCGTTCGGGTCTGGCAGAAGTCGAGCTTGCAAGCGCCAGAGACCTGATCGTTGCATACGAGCCGGTGTGGGCCATTGGCACGGGTGTAAACGCTCCTACTCAGCAAGCGGAAGAGGTGCACGAGTTTATCCGGAGCGTGCTTTCCGAGATGTTCGGGGAATCAAGCGCGACGGAGATTTGTATCCAGTATGGCGGCAGCGTTAAGCCGGGAAACGCTGCACAATTGCTTTCTCAGCCGAATATCGACGGCGCGTTAATAGGGGGGGCAAGCCTGTCACCGGACAGTTTTAGCGAAATCATTAAAACGGCAGAAACCATTTAATTCGAGACAGACAACATGTATGGATTTTTGATTTTTATCTATATTCTCATTTGTATTGCGCTGGTCGTCGTTATCCTGCTTCAGTCGAGTAAAGGGGGGGGGCTCGCTGGTGCCTTTGGTGGCGGTGGCGGGGATATGGGCGCCGTGTTTGGCGGCCGGGGTGCGGCTACCTTCCTGAGCCGGATGACTACCTGGTTGGCGGTTGCCTTTCTGGTTTTCTCCATGGTCATTTCACTGATCAACCGAGGGAAAACCGAGGGAACGAGTCTTGTGCA
The DNA here is from genome assembly GCA_964614885.1 of uncultured Calditrichaceae bacterium. Taxonomy (GTDB): domain Bacteria; phylum Zhuqueibacterota; class Zhuqueibacteria; order Oceanimicrobiales; family Oceanimicrobiaceae; genus JAJDAG01. The sequence continues at coordinate 2,469 of CAZTNL010000079.1, forward strand.
GGAAGAGCAGCAAAAGCGAGCTGCCGTGCCAGCTTCGGGGCTGCCTGTCGTACCGAACTCCGGCGGCTCTCTGTTGCCGGTAAGTCCGGGCAATTCAGCGACCACGCCCGCCGACTCCGCTCAGTAAGCTGGGAGTTTGTCTTTTCACATTTCAGGCCGAAGTGGTGGAATTGGTAGACACGCACGGTTGAGGGCCGTGTGGGGCAACCCATGGGGGTTCGAATCCCCCCTTCGGCACCATTCAAACGCTTCAAAGGACATGGTCATATTCTGATAACTGATCCGGAAAAACGTTTTTTGCCGGTAGATTAGTGCTAAGATGAACCTGCGGAGGGATGGACTCGTCATTCGCTGACGAGTCGCAGATGGTTAGATTTTTTTGTTTAAGTAAGGAGGGTCATTCATGAGGTTTCTCACACAAACTCGCAGCTATGTTCTCGTTGTCCTGTTGCTGTTTTCATTTGCGAGTCTTGCTTTCGGGCAGGACTTGAATCAGCAGAAGCAGGTGCTGTTAAAGGAAATCCATGAGATCGACAGGAAGTTGGCGGACAGTCCGAGCAAGCAGGAGTATGATGACTTGATGAGCCAACGCGGCGAAGTAGAAGCTCAGATCAAGGAGGTCACCGCTAAGTTGATGGCCGATGTGGAAGCGGTCAAGAAAATCAACGCGGTCAAGAAAGCATACAACGACGGCAATAACGAGTACAAGCTCGGCAACTACAAAGCCGCTGTCAGTCATTATGACCGAGCAATTTCGCTGGACTCGACTTTCTACAAGGCCTACTATGGAAAGGGCCTAGCCCTCAAGAAGCTTCGCCAGTACAAAGCCGCCATCCAGGCGCATCAGGGCGCCGTCCGTCAGAATCCCGCTTACGTTGAAGCGTATGTTGCTATGGGAAAGATCTATAAGCAAATCGGTCAGGTGGACCGGGCGTTGAGCGTCTTCGATCTTGCGGTGAAAAACAATCCGGCGGCAGACAAGGCGTATTATGAGCGTGGCGCACTTTATCTTGATTACAAGAAAGACTATAACAAAGCCGCGCAGGACTTTGCCAAGGCAACCAAGATCAACCCGGAATATGATATCGCCTTCTACAGTCTGGGTGTCAGCATGACGGAGTTGGGACGGTTCCAGGATGCGTTGCTGGCGTTTGATACGGCGCTGAGTGTGACCAAGAGGAGGAGGTGGCATTCTCCCTATTATCGGAAAGCCGTGGTGTACAACAAACAAGGCAATCGGCGCAAGGCGCTGGCAGCCGCCAGTGAAGCGCTCAAGAAGAAGCGTAATTATGCGCCGGCCGCCTATGAGGCCGGGAAGGCGAGCAAAGAGCTGGGGCAGTTCGATCAGGCCATCGCGTACTTCAACATCGCCAAGAAAGATCGAAACTGGCGAGCGACTGCCGAGTATGAAATTGACCTCATCGTCAATCGAGACAAGTATGGCGGCAAGTAGCTTTCAAAAGTCTGATTTACAAAACGCCCATCCATTCTTCTTGTGATGGGTGTTTTTGTTTTGGAAACACTGCTCCAAGGTCGGAATCGAATGGCCGATGTGGCGGTGGGCGGGACTTTTGCCGAATTTCCAAAGCGGGCCGCCGGTGGCGGGAGGTTACGGCTTCCTGCGAGTTGTCCAGAGGGTTTGAGTTTCGGGATGCGCTGCCGAAAAGTAATAGTGGCGGGGAGTCACGTCGTCAGGGATTACTAAGAAAGACGCCGCGGCCGATTCCCGTTGAGCTCCGGAACGTTACCAGTCGTAGTACTCAGGTTGTTGGACCATATGGATTCACCAAACATAGCCTACGAGCGTATCTCAGGTCCCGGGAATGTGGTACGGATACCGCTGGGTGAAGCCACCGATACAGACTACATCAGCACGGTTCTTCGCAACACCTTCGAAGAGCGTTTCAAGGCCGGAGACGCGCGGTTTGTTGTGGACCTGAAGGGACTGGAACTGCTGCCATCCTCTCTTATCGCCCTGCTCATCGAGATGACCTCCCGCGCCAGAAGGCTTGACGGCGACGTCAAAATTATCAATTTGTCCAGCACGGTCAAGGGGCATATCGGCTCTTTTTCACCGAGGAGCTACCTGGCACTCGAAGACAGCGAAACGGAGGCGATCAGGAAGTTTGCGCCTGCGCCGCGGGAAAGAACCGCATCCGCGGAATCGCCGCGCGCGCCTGAAGAAAAGGTGCTGCATGTACGCTCCGAAGGCGAGCGCCGTCCGCTTCCGGCCGTCGATATTGCTGAGGATCCGATCGTAGAAAAACTCCAGACGGAACGGTCGGTAGAGGCCACAGCCTCGGCCCCTGCCGGGAGGACAACGGCTAAGACGACGGTTTCGCCGCAAAAGAGCGGCGGTCGAAATCATCTGCGCGTTGAGAGCTCGACAAAGAACTTGTATTCGATCTGCGATTTTGTCATCGAACACGCCGCCAAGGCGGGCCTCGATGACCGGGTCAACAGTAAGATGAGGATCGCGATCTACGAAGCCTGCCTCAATGTCGTTGAACACGCGTACCATTCCAAACCGGATAACTGGATCGATGTGTGGATTGAATACAACACGGAAATGTTCAAGGTTGTGATTCAGGATTATGGCGACGGCTTTGACGGCTTTTCCGATGCCAAGTATGATGTGGTTTCCGCGATGGATGGCAGGCAAACCGGCGGCTTTGGATTGTATATCATCTTGCGTTCGATGGACGAAGTTGACTACCGGCCGGATGCAAGACATGGCAATCGCCTGACGATGGTGAAGTTCATTCCGCAGGAGTAGGCCCCCAATGCCCAGAAAAGCGCTGGTCGACGAAATTCAGACTTTTCAGCGAGAGAAATCGAGGCTTATCCCGGCCCTGTGCGTGCTCGGGATCGCCGGTCTGCTTCTGCCTGTCTTGCCGGGCATGTTGTTTCTGGCGCTGGCTTTCGGACTCCTCTTCCCGCGTGAAGGTGAAAGATACCTTAATAAATTGGTGCACAAGGTGCGGCGCTTGCTGCGCGGCGGAGGCCGATAGCCGCCACGCCAGGCGCAGTGACTCCCCGCGAGTTCCTTTGACCTGGAGTGGATAGCGCTAGTGGGAGTGACCCGCCTCATATCCTCGATTCATCCGCACCCATTGGCTGGCATACAAATTGCAAGATGTCTGCCGTTTTCCGTAGATCGGAAATATTAGCAGATAACCGGACGAGCTGGCAGAGTTTTTGACGAAACAGTGATGGCCAACAAGGACTACTACCAAATTCTTGGCGTCGACGACAAGGCGGACGCCACGACCATCAAGAAAAAATACAGGAAGTTGGCGAAGGAATATCATCCCGATGCCCATCCCGGTGATAAGACAGCCGAGATGCGCTTTAAGGAGATTTCGGAAGCCTACAACGTTCTTAGCGATCCGGCCAAGCGGAAGCGCTACGACCAGATGCGCAAGTTCGGTTTTCGCGGCGCCCCTTCCGATGGGTTCAACCACCATGGCCATGAGTTTGATTTTGGTGATGTTTTTGGGCAGGCCCGTGGCAGGCGACAGCCCCGTTCCGGCGATTTCAACCTCGACGACCTTTTCGGCCTGGGCGGCTTGGGAGATCTGTTTGGTCAGATTTTTGAGCGGCCGCATGCGCCGCACGCCGGCAGAAGCGGGTTCGGTAATCCCCGGGACATTCACGCCACGCTGGAGATTCCATTTGAAACGGCGACGCTCGGAGGAAAGGCCGTGTTTTCCGTTCCCGAAAAAAACGGTAAGCAGTTCTCTCTTTCCATTCCGCCGGGTACCGAGAACGGCAGAAAATTGAGGCTGCCCGGCCAGGGGCGCGCGAGCACCAACGGCGCCCCCAGTGGCGATTTGATCGTTTCGGTCAGGGTGAGACCGCACCGTTTTTTCAAGTGCCGCGGACAGGACATTTATTGTGAAATTCCCGTGGCAAGGTCTCTTGCCGCAAAGGGGACGCGAGTCAGAGTCAAGACGATCCACGGGAGTACCGTGGAACTGAACATCCCCCCGGATACGCGGCAGGGAAAAACTTTTCGCCTCAAGGGACTTGGCCTAAAATCGAAGGCGGCCACGGGAGACCAGTATGTCAAGATACGGCTCAAAGATGGATGGGGCGAAGATGGCGGGCAGGAACTTATTGGCAGCGCTGCCGTTTCCTAAACTTATGTACGCAGAGCTCGAGACAAATAGCATGGAGGTAGAAGAAGGATGAGTACTAAACGAAAGATGGTGGCCATTGTTGGCGCCTCAATAGCCGGAGGTATCGTCATCGGGTTGGTCATCGCCTCCAGGCTGAATTTTACCCCGGATGGGTTTGCCAACAACGGCTCGAAACCGGTGGTGGTCAACACCGTCGCGACAACGGCTGCGATACCTTCGGATTTTCAGGAAACGAGCCGTGCCTTTGTCGACATTGCGAAACGCGTGACGCCGACCGTCGTTTCGATCACGAGCGAGAAAGTGGTCAAGATGAAGGACCCTCTGTCCAATTTTTTTCATAAGGACGAGTTCTTCAGGAAGTTTTTCAACCAACCCAACGGCGATGGAGGTCGGGAATTCAAGCAACGCGGTCTGGGCTCGGGCGTCATCGTCTCTTCCGACGGCTACATCCTGACAAACTATCACGTCGTAAAAGAGGCCGATGAGATCAACGTCATGATCGACAAGAAACCGTACGATGCGCAGGTCGTTGGGGTGGACCCGGCTACCGATATTGCCGTCGTAAAAATCGACCAGAATAACCTACCCACCGTCACAGTGGGAGACTCGGATCAACTCGAAGTCGGCGAGTGGGTGCTCGCCATCGGCAGCCCATTCGACCTCAGTCTGCAGCACACTGTCACTTCTGGTATCATCAGCGCAAAGGGACGCGCTCTGAATCTCAGCGGCGACCTGACCTATCAGGATTTCATTCAAACGGATGCGGCTATCAATCCGGGTAACAGCGGCGGTGCGTTGGTCAATATTCGCGGTGAATTGATCGGCATCAACACTGCCATTTACGCGGGAAACGCCGGCGGCAATGTGGGCATTGGTTTTGCCGTGCCGGTCAATCTGGCGAAACATGTTATGCAGGATCTGATAGAACACGGCGAAGTCGTTCGCGGCTATCTCGGTGTCTATATCGACAATCTGGATCCTGAACTCAGCGAAGCGCTCAAGATAGACGACAATGAGGGGGCGGTCGTGACCGAGGTGATCGAAGGAACGCCGGCGGAAAAGGCTGGGCTGAAACAGTACGATGTTATCGTCGGAGTGGACGGCCACAAGGTCGCAGGACGGCAGGCTCTGACCAACATCGTCGCCTCTTATAAACCCGGCAAGAAGGTGCGACTGAAGGTGATTCGGGACGGGGAAGCCGAATTCATCACCGTATCGCTGGAACGGCGGCCTGAGAGCGCCAGCGCGAAGTCAACCCCGAGCCAGCCGGAAGAAATGCTCAAGCGACTGGGACTTGAACTGCGCAACCTCACTGACGAGCTCGCATCCCGATTTGGCTATGAGGGCGAGGAAGGCGTGGTGGTCACGAAAGTTGAAAGCAACAGCATTGCTGAAGAAAAGGGAATGCGTTCCGGGGACCTGATTGTCGAAGTCGATCGACAACCGGTTCGGTCAGTCCGTCAACTGCGGGAAATGTTTGACGGGTTCGGACAGGGACAAATTGTGCTTTTTGAAATAAGGCGCGGCAAGGGCACACAGTTTATCGCCCTGAAAATGCCCTGATAGCATTGGATTGTATAATGGGTTATTGAAAAGGAAAGAACGAAGATGCCAACTTACGAGTACCTCTGCGAGGACTGCGACTATGAGTTCGAAGAGTTCCAAAGCATAACGGCTGACCCCATTGAGAGCTGTCCTAAATGTCATGGGCATGTTCGCCGTCTGATCAGCGCCGGAACGGGCTTGATATTCAAGGGATCCGGATTCTACATCACCGATTACAAGCACAGCAACGGCAGCACAGCCTCCCGTTCGAATGGGGAGAAGAAATCGAAGGCGCCGGATAACAAAAAGGCTCCCGAGAAGTCGAAAAAGACGGATGACTGAGCCAGCCACACAGGACAGATGTGATTTTCAAGAAGGCGTCGAGCGGCGCCTTCTTCGCTTGTCTTGTCATTATGGCAGAATCACGCATTCAAATGATAGGCCTCTTTGCAGAAAGTCACTGCGCTAATTTGTTCAGCAAGAAGATAATAATTAATATGTTAGCGTGTTCGTTGGTTTGCCGGGTTCCGGTGGCATAGTCTTTGCTTGGTTGCGATCGTCTTTTTGAACTCGACTAAGAAAACGCAAAGTGTTATAAAAATCGAATTATTTGGAGGTTTCTCAACATGGGCAAGATAATCGGGATTGACTTAGGAACGACCAATTCATGCGT
>CAZTNL010000080.1:0-2245 GCA_964614885.1 uncultured Calditrichaceae bacterium
ACGGCGTCTTCATTAGCCATCTTGCCTTTCAGGCCAAGTTTTCCCGGAAACGGGATCGTCTGCGACAACGCAAAGGTGTTTTCCTGCGGGCCGACCCGTGTTTCGACATTTTGGCCGGCGCGGGAGTAGCTGAACATCGGATCCGGCAGCGTCGACACCTGCGTCGGGCGCTGTTCCGAAGCCCGCCAGCGACTCTCGGCCGATTGGATTTCCGGATTGTTCGCGCGCGCCTCCTCCAGCAATTTCTGCAGGGAGACCGGAGAACCGTCCTCCTGCGCTGAAAGGGGAACGAAGAAAAGCGCGAGGACCAATACCTGCGTTGAAACATACAGGATGAGTTTGTACATTTTGCACCTCATGAATAAACTGGTTACCAACACAAAAATCACTTTGTTATGCGTCTGTCTCCCCCGCTAATCAGACAAAGCCAGGGTTGCAGGAAGACGGGACCTATAGTTTAGAAGCCCGACGCGAGAAAGTCAAAGCAATTCCGACTTAAACGGGACAAGAGCGTCTAAAATAAAGAGCGTTGTGTGGTCTTAAATGAGAAGAGAGGAATTCAGTGTGTAGATCGGAAGATGAGTCGTCGTGGGTGCCAGATGTGAAATGGCGACCGGCGCGGCGATTCTTCTCAAAGATATCGTAAGTTGCAGGCCGGTCTGGCAAACTTCGAATTGTGGGCCAATCGTCTTGGCGGCGATTGTCTCAGCGAGCACCGTGTCAGACGGAACCTGCTTCGGTTCGGTGCCTTCGTTGAGCGTGCACCCGCAATCGGCGCCGATGCCAACATCAGACAAGCTCGCGTGAGTTGAGCCAGCCAGCTCACAGCAAGCGCCGGCGGTCTCGTGTGTCGGGCTGCTACACTGCTCGGGAATCGCGCTCCCGACACTCAGGCCAAACACTCCTGCCAGCAGTGTAACCGAAACGATCTTTTTTACAATCACGTTCATTGCAAGCCAATACACATAAAATTATGCAAAGTTCCAAGAAAAATTTGCAAAAGTTACTTTTTTTTTGAATGCCGACCTCGCCGGCGAGAACCTCAGCCCTGCCCCGGTTGTAAACGGCTGCACAATTCGCTTGCATCTTGGCCTGCCATTATCTATATTTCGCCAATTAACGAAACGCAAAGTGAGGCAACATGCGCCGGCTAACCAAACTCTTCAAAGCCCTGTCCGATCCCAACCGCATCCGCATCATCAAGATGCTGCAGTTGCGGGACCTCTGTGTCTGTGAGGTGCGTGAGATTCTCAATCTCGCCAACTCTACCGTGTCGAAGCATCTGTCGATTCTGCGCGACGCCGAATTGATTCTGGACGACAAAGATGGCAAATGGGTCAATTTTTCGCTGAACCCCTCTACCTCGGAGAAGTACGTGAGCCGGCTGCTGCCGCTTTTGAAAGAATGGCTGCCGGACGACCGAATCATTCAAAAAGACGCGGAAGAGGTCATGGCGGTCGACAGAGATAAGATCTGCGGCGGCTAATTTTTTTTGCCTTCACCATTTCGTTAATTGTCGAACTATGCAATCATCTAACAAGCCGATTCAGGAGGTCACGATGTCAACGGTAGCCAAAAAGCTTTCTTTTCTGGACAGATATTTGACGCTATGGATATTTCTCGCCATGTTTGCCGGCGTGCTTTCCGGCTACCTTATGCCCGGAATCGTCGACTTCTGGAATTCGTTTCAATACGGCACCACCAACGTCCCCATCGCCATCGGTCTGATTCTGATGATGTACCCGCCACTGGCAAAGGTCAAGTACGAAGAACTTGGCGACGTCTTCCGCAACGTGAAAGTACTGGCCCTTTCGCTCGTACAGAACTGGTTGGTTGGGCCGGTCCTCATGTTTGCCCTGGCCGTCATTTTTCTGCAGGACCAGCCGCACTACATGGCCGGACTCATCATGATCGGTCTGGCGCGCTGCATCGCCATGGTCATCGTCTGGAACGAGCTGGCCAAAGGCGACAGCGAATATGCCGCCGGGCTCGTTGCATTCAATTCCGTTTTTCAGGTGTTGTTCTTTTCTGTGTACGCCTATGTTTTCCTCACCATTCTGCCCTCATGGCTGGGTTTGCAGACTTTTGCGGTCGATATTACCATCGGGCAAATCGCGGGCAGCGTGTTCATCTATCTTGGAATCCCGTTTCTGGCCGGCCTCATCACCCGGTTCCTGCTGCTGCGCCTGAAAGGCAAAGAATGGTACGAGCGCGTTTTCATACCCAAGATCAGTCCGCTGACCCT
>CAZTNL010000080.1:2345-8795 GCA_964614885.1 uncultured Calditrichaceae bacterium
AAGGCAAAGAATGGTACGAGCGCGTTTTCATACCCAAGATCAGTCCGCTGACCCTGATCGCGCTGCTTTTCACCATCGTTGTGTCGTCCAGATTCCGTTCGACGTGGTGCGCATCGCCATTCCCCTGGTCTTCTATTTCACCATCATGTTCTTCGTCTCCTTCTACATGGGGCGGAAAATAGGCGCCGACTACTCAAAAACCGCCACGCTTTCCTTCACTGCTGCCAGCAACAATTTTGAGCTGGCTATCGCCGTGGCGGTGGCCGTCTTCGGCATCAACTCCGGTGAGGCATTCGCGGCGGTCATCGGCCCGCTAGTGGAAGTGCCGGTGTTGATCAGCCTAGTCAACGTGGCTCTCTGGTTCCAGAAGAAATACTTCGGCAGCGTTGACACCGGGACGGTGGCCGCGCCGGACGTCTGCCCCCGGTAGGCACTCAGTTCCTTCCGGAACTTGCAGCAAGAAGCCGGACGCCAGATCGTGGGGGCACGGCAGGAATAATCTCGCCGCCGCCGCAACTTTGCGCGTGTTGAGACGTTTATGTCTTTGTTCTATCCACTCAACCAATTGACCCGCCCTCGCAGAAAGCCGCCAGGGCCAGGATTAAATCAGGAGGCGTTATTTTGATCAAACGGCAGTCGAAATTCAGGACCAGCAGAGCCGCGTTGGCGGTCGGCCTCGTCGCTCTGCTCGCCACGTTCGCATTCGCGGACGAAGGCATGTGGACGTTTGACAACCCACCGACGAAGCAACTGCAGGAGAAGTACCATTTTACCCCCACTCAGGAATGGCTGGACCACGTTCGGCTTGCGAGTGTCCGCTTTAATGACGGCGGCTCCGGCTCATTTGTCAGCCCGAACGGCCTGGTCATGACCAACCACCACGTCGCGGTAGGCCAACTGCAAAAGATGTCAACGAAAGAGATGGATTATGTCGCCAGAGGCTTTTACGCGGCCGACCCGTCGCAGGAGATCGCCTCGACGGACCTCGAACTCAACGTCCTCTATTCGATGGTAGATGTGACCCCGCTGGTGCAATCCGTCGTCAAGAAAGGCATGAGCGATGAGGACGCCCTCAAGGCACAAAAAGCCGAGATCGCAAAAATCGAGAAAGAAAGCCTGAAAAAGACCGGCCTGCGTTCCAACGTCATCAACCTGTATCACGGCGGCGAGTATTGGCTGTACCGCTTCAAAAAGTATACGGATGTCAGGCTTGTGTTTGCCCCGGAGCGCCAGGCCGCATACTTTGGCGGTGACTCCGACAACTTCACCTACCCGCGCTATGATCTGGACGTGGCTTTCTTCCGGGTGTATGAAAATGGCAAACCTGTGCACAGCGACAACTATTTGAAATGGAATGCCGCAGGCGCCGGCAAAGATGAGCTGGTATTTGTGTCCGGGAATCCAGGTTCCACAAACCGCTTGCACACATACGCCCAACTCGAGTATCTGCGCGATCACCGTTACCCACAAATCCTCAAGTATGTCGACGCTCGTATCAAGACGCTGCGCGAATATGCGAAACAGGGTCCGGAACAGGAGCGTCGTGCGCTCGTGCGAATTTTTGGCCTCGAAAACGCCAAAAAGGCTCTGACCGGCGAGTACAAGGGATTGATGGACGAAAACCTGATGGCGAAACGCCGGCAGGCCGAAGTTGAATTCCGGCGCCTTGTAACCTCTAATCCCGAATGGAATAAAGCTTACGGCAACGCCTGGGACACGATCGCATCGCTAACGGCCAAGGAAGAGAAGATCACCAAACAGCTCTTCTACGGTCAATTGCGCGGCTCGCGCCTGGCCGGTCTCGCAGCCGAAATCGTGCGCTACGTCACCGAAGTGAAGAAGCCGAATGGGGAACGTCTCCGGGGATATCACGACTCCGAGCTGGACGCAACCCGCTTCAAACTCTTCTCGCCGGCACCGATTTACCCGGACCTGGACGAGGCGATCCTCGCCGGCACCCTGCAGATGTCCCTGGACGAGCTCGGTCCCGATGCTCCCTTCGTGAAAACGGTCCTGAACGGCCGCTCCGTGCAGGCTGCGGCGCACGACCTCGTGAGCACGACCAGGGTCGGCGACGTGCAGTACCGAAAACAATTGGTTGAGGGTGGCGAGCAAGCCGTGAATGAATCTAAGGACGCGCTCGTTGCGCTCTGCGTAAAGCTCGACCCGATGCTGCGCCAGCAGGAGGAGTGGCGCAAGAAGAACATCGAAAGCGCCCTCACCCCGGCGACCGAGAAAATCGCCCAGGCCCGATTTGCCGCTTATGGCAAAAACGTCTACCCGGACGCAACCTTCACCCTCCGGCTCTCCTACGGCACGGTTAAGGGCTACCCGATGAACGGCACGAAGGCGCCATACAAGACCACGCTGTATGGCCTCTACTCGCACACGCTCGACTTCGACGGCGAAGGCGAATACGCCCTGCCGCAGCGCTTCTGGGACCGCAAGGACAATCTCGATCTGCGGACGCCGGTCAATTTCGTCAGCACCTGTGACATCATTGGCGGAAATTCGGGCTCCCCGGTCATCAACGCCAAGGCAGAGCTGGTCGGGCTGATTTTCGACGGCAACATCGAGAGCCTGTCCGGCCGCTTCATGTACGACGACAGCCGCAACCGTGCGGTTTCCGTGCACAGCGCCTATATCATCGAAGCGCTGCGCAAGTTGTACGACGCAGGCACGATCGCGGAAGAGATTCTCGGCGCCGGCACCTGGTGAGACATCCAGGCTCCCGACGGGCCAGTCCGGAAAAATAAAAACCATCCGCGCAGGCAGGCGCCCCTGTCTGCGCGGATGGTTCTTGTCTGCTCCCACACTCCGGTTCGCCATCCCTTCCTGCTCTCATCCTGCCGACATACCTTACTTGCACATTAGTTAATTTTATCCGAAAATTCCTTCCATTCGTCTGATATAGTATAAATCTTATTGCATTTATTATAAATATAGGTTATATTTGCCGACAAATTGAACTATTGCACGCGGGTTTATGACAATGAAATCTACAGACAAAAAGATCCTCGGGCTGCTGCTGAAAGACGCACGTATATCGCAGGCGCAGATTTCGGAAATAGTCGGGCTTTCGCGGCCCGCCGTGGCCGAGCGCATCAAGAAGCTGGAACAATCCGGCGTCATTCAGGCATACACCGCCGTCGTCAGCCCGGCGGCGCTGGGCAACTACATGACCGCCTTTATCGCCGCCAAGCAGGTGGGAATTCCCAGAAAAGTGACACGCGAAGACATCATGGCGCTCTCGCAGGACGAGCGCATCCTCGAAGTCCACGACACGGCCGGTGAAGATTGCTTCCTGCTGAAGGTTCGCGTTCCGGACGTACACGCGCTGAACGAAATCGTCAAGCGGCTCGCCGAGCCCCCCTTCTCCATGACCACAAAAACCACGATCGCGCTCGACAGTTATTTTGAAAAGGTCGGCGGTACCATGCTGGCGATAGAAAGGCAACATCCGGGTGGTTGAAGTTTCTAATCTGAAAAATTCATAGCCACAGAGCCGCAGAGTACACAGGGCTTTAATTTTTTAAAAGTTAAGAAGGTGAACGTTTCTGATTTTTCGAAATTGTATTTTGCGGTGAACAGTTTCGTTAAGTTCTTGTTTCTCTGTGCCCTCTGGGGCTCCGTGGCAACATTTGTGAATTCATCAGGCTAATTGGCCGTACTTTGCCCACATAAGGCCAAACTGTGCAACCTAAACATCGAGACAAACATGCAAGACACTAAAATGAAAGCGTATCTCGCCTTTGCCTCTGTGAGCTTCTTTTGGGGCACCACCTACCTCGCCATCCGTATCGGCGTTGAAGTCTTGCCGCCTGGCCTGTTCGCCGGCGTACGGTTTCTGATCGCAGGCCTGATACTCGGCGGAGCGCTCCTGGCGAAAGGCGAGCCACTGCCGGCAAAGCGTGAATGGAAGCACCAGGCCGTTGTCGGCATCGCGCTGCTTGTCCTGGCAAACGGAGTGCTGGTCTGGGCGGAACAGTATGTGCCCAGCGGCATGGCCGCCCTGATTGTCGCCACCCTGCCTTTTGCCATGGCAACCATCGAGGGAATACTGCCGCACGGAGAGCGCCTGACCCTGAGAAAAGCAGTGGGGATGCTGGTCGGTTTTGGCGGTCTCATATTGCTGCTCTGGCCTGACCTGCGCGGGCCTGCGGACGGGCAATATCTCATCGGCGTCGTCGCGATCATGTTCGCGCCGGTTTTTTGGGCAGGAGGTTCCATCTACTCCAAATATCACAAGGGGGGCACCCCGCCCCTGATGGCCGCAGCGATGCAAATGCTGATCGCCGGAGTTCTGCTGTCGATTATCGGACTTCTGGCCGGCGAGTTGGACCGCTTCCACTTTTCCACGCAAGGCATCGGCGCCCTGCTCTACCTGGTGACTTTTGGCTCTATCGTCGGCTACGGCTCCTACATCTATGTGCTTGACAAGCTGCCGTCCGCAGTCGTTACCATGTACGCCTATATCAATCCGGTTGTGGCCGTATTCCTCGGCTGGCTGATTCTGAGCGAGCGCCTCGACCTGCAAATGATCATTGCCACGGCTGTAATCCTCTTCGGCGTCGTCCTTGTAAAGACCGCGCCCTCAGGCACGCTTTCCCCGAAACAGGAAGACGGAGAGGCGAGCGCCAAGGCTGACAAACGGGCAGGCTCTGCGGCAGCGGTCTGCGCCAAACCGTAGCAACAACTCAGGCGGCATTGAACTGAGAGCGGGAGACGGAGTGCGCCCCGGCTCAGCACCGGGACGCACTCGGCGATGAGAGGCGCAGATCGACGGCTACCTACTCGATGGTCAGGCTGAGGAGGAATCCCACAGTGTCGCCGTTGAGGTTCGGCGAGATGTCGGAAACAAACTCCCCTCCACCCCGCTTTTCGGTTTGTTGCAGGTAGTCCAGCTTCTTGTAAGTCAACTCCGCTCCGATACCGAAATGGCGCGAAAGAAAGTAATCCGCGCCGAGCCCAATGCTCAACCCAGCTCCTGTCAGGCTGGATGAAGCGTTCTCCTGCTGTAGTCCGTAGACACCCACGCCGACCCTTCCATACGGCTGCAATCTGGAATCGCTCTGGAACTTGTGTTCCAGGTTCAGTTCGAGGCCGGCGAAATCCACGTTTTTCACATCGCTGTTGACGCGTGCGTGTTTGGAGCCGAGAAGGGTCAACCACAAAGAAAAGCGCTGGGTGAATCCGTAACCAAGACTCAGGGCGCCGCCTTCGCCCTCCTGCAAACCGCGCTCATCGAGCATATCGAAGGAAGCTGTGCTGACGCTCGCCTTCACCCCGGTGTTCGAAAAGCGTGGAGCATTGGGGGGTTGTTGCGCCCATACCCGGGAGTGGGCTAATGCGAGCAGAGCAAACATAGCGAACACTATCATCGTCTTGTTCATTTCCAACCTCTCGTATATTTGGTCGCAATTACGTAATCGTAACAGAAGCAGATTCGAAGATTCCACTTTCGAAAGTACGCTGTCTCCGGCCTTCCTTCAAATGACATGCCATCATAAACAGCCCCATGCTTTTTACTGTTTTATCACGAGTTACGATATACCTGTCGCCACAACGCAAGACACTTTCGTGTGAATGCAAACAACACCTGTGGCCCAACCACCCTTACAATGCCTGCTTTCTGCGAATTACAGAATTGAACCGGTAGGGACACCCATGTACCCGGCGGCAACCGCCAGTTGAGCTTAACTCTAATATTTTCAATCAACCAACTCCATGGCACAACGTTTGTATGGGTGCCAGCGGCTCTTTGAAGGTGGTACTCAAGATAACTTCATGTTAGTCGCTCGGACTCGATCTGCTCCACTGGGAGCGGAAAAGCACAGGACATGGACGTCTGACACGATGAACGCAAATCCTCTTAACCTTGAACACGAAGGAACAACGGCCTTGACCAACTGTGTAGATGTGCGTATCAACGACGTAAAACCCGGAGAAATCGATAGCCTCAGCACGATCATGGACGCGCCCACCGCGCACGATGCGTTTCTCAAGAATGTCGAACTTTCGGGTCGCGCCCAGAATTATGTGGTAACCGTAAAAACCGGAGAACTGCCAGAACTTAAAAACGCCCTGCGAATGGTGCTACAGGTCGTCAGACCAGAACGCATCGATATCGAGCCCTGGAACGGCTCATCTCACTGAACGGCAGCGCCCGGCTCCGATAGCCCCGGTCGGGCGCAACTCTCCCCAATGTGGTCGGGCGCGCTACGACGCGGCGTCCCGGTGCCGATGAGTGCTTTGAGGCAGCTCGACGAGTTGCTCTCCGCCCCCATCGCGGACGATTCGGCACTTTCCCTTGACTTTTGGATGAAACCATAGTATTTTCCTGCTAATCGTTCTGCAAATCTCGTAAAAACATTTCTTGCCGAAGGGAGTCGTTTCATATGATCGTGCCCGGTTCATGTGTAAAGATGACTGTGTTCGTGCTGTTTTTTT
>CAZTNL010000081.1:0-8782 GCA_964614885.1 uncultured Calditrichaceae bacterium
CGCGCACCTTCTTCAACCTCGAAACAGATGCCGACGAACAGACCCGCTGGGGGTGGCAGAAGCAATTGGAAAAGCGCCGCGTCTGGCTGAACGATTTTATCTATCGGAACAGGAATCGGCAACGCCTTGGCCCCCGGGAAGTGCTCGCTATCGGATTGCTGTTCGGCCTCATTTTTCGGGCCACTCTGTTGCTGACAACGCCATCGCTCTCCGACGACATCTATCGCTACATCTGGGATGGCCGAGTCGCCGCAGCGGGAACCAACCCTTTCCACTATGCGCCTGAAGCCATGCCGCTCAGCCCGCTGCGCGATCAGGCGATTTACCCGAAGATCAACCACAGGGACATTCCAACAGTCTACCCGCCTGTCAGCCAAATGGTGTTCCGCGCCATTTACGAAGTGAGTCCAACAGTCCTGGCCTTCAAAGTCGCGTTCCTTCTGCTGGACTGCCTGACGGCGCTCGGGATCTATCTTATCCTGTGCAGGTTGAAACTCGACCCGAGACGCCTCTTGCTCTACTGGTGGAATCCGCTGCTAATCGTTGAAATATCCGGAAGCGGCCACGCGGACATTCTGGGCATCTTCTTGCTCACCCTGGCCTTCTATTATCTCCTGAAGAGAGACTACTTTACTTCGACGTCGGTGCTGGTCCTGTCCTTCCTGACCAAGTTTGTTTCCGTTTTCATTTTACCTGTCGTGTTTTGGCTGAAAAAGGAAAACAAACTTCTGGTTCCGCTCGTATTCCTCATCCTTTCGGCGCTCTTCTACCTGCCGTACGCAGACGCTGGCAGCCGGCTGTTCGCCGGGCTTTCGGTCTACGCTGAAAAATGGCAGTTCAACAGTTCGATCTTCTGGCTTCTGGTCAAGGGAGCGCAGGGGGTGTTGCGCGACGAATGGGTGGTGAAGTGGCTCATCGAGCCGGCGGGTGCGGCAGCAGACGCGAAAACCATAGCCAGTTTCGGCCTGGATTTCGTGCTCAGGGCGTCGAAAATCGTGATCGCGGGCGCCTTCGCAGGCACGTTGTTCGTCTTTCTGCGCCGGCTGAAAACAGACTTGCAGCGGGAGGGCGACACATGGCTGTTCTCTTTAGGCCTGATCCTCTTCGGTACGTTTCTCGCCCTGGCGCCAACTGTGCACCCGTGGTATGCGTGCTGGCTGCTGCCCTTTCTGGTCATCCGGCCCAACCGGGCCTGGCTGGCATTTACCGGCCTCTGCGTGCTCTCGTATTGGATACTCGATGGGTACACCAAGACCGGAGCCTGGCAGGAATCCCCACTCATCCGGGTAGTGGAATATCTCCCCTTCTATACCTTCTTGCTCTATGACTGGCTGAGAATCGGCCACAGGCTTCGCGTTCGCGCCACTCACTGAGTTACCGGTCACAGGGCACCGCAGCGAAATAGCTTCTGTGCGCAATACCCGATCAACGATTGTGATATACAAAAAAGCCTTGCGAGGTGAAAAACACCACGCAAGGCTCAGGAATGACGTGTCTCAACAATTCGCAGGCTAGTGCAAAAGAAACCCGGCAATGGTTGCTGTCATCCAGCTCGCCAGCGCGCCGCCAAACATTGCCTTGAGCGCCACTCTCGACAAGTCCTTTCGCCGCTCCGGAGCGATGGCGCCGATGCCGCCGATCTGAATGCCGATGGAGGAAAAATTGGCAAAACCACAGAGCGCGTACGTCGCTATCACAACAGAGCGCGGCGATAGTGTTCCGTGTGCGATGTGCGAGCCGAGCGTCCCGTAGGCGACGAACTCGTTGACCGCCAGTTTCAGGCCGAGCAGGTTGCCGACGTCGATGGTGTCTTTCCACGGAACGCCCATAACAAAAGCCAGGTAGCGCAACCCGTTGCCGAAGAACGTCTTGAGGCTTCCCGGGAAAATACCCGAGTACTCACCCTTTATCGGCGAAAACGGATTTTCTCCCGAGGCGATATAAGTGCCTCCCAGCAGGCGTCCGTCGATGATACCATCCAGGAAATTCAGGATGACATCGGCGAGTGCGATCAAAGCGATAAATCCGACCAGCATGGCGCCGACATTGACGGCCAGTTTTAACCCGTCTGTAATGCCATTGGACGTGGCCTCGAGGAGATTGTTTGACGTTTGCACCTTGGGAATGGCAACGTCACCGGCGGTCGTCGAATGCTCTGTTTCCGGATGGATGATCTTGCCGATGACCAGCGCCGCCGGCGCCGACATGACGCTCGCCGCTATCAGATGTCCCGGGTTGATTCCCATGCGGATGTAGCCGGCGAGAACGCCTCCGGCGATGGTCGCGAACCCACCGACCATAATCGTGGACAACTCTGATACGGTCATGTCCTTCAGGAACGGCTTGATCAGCAGGGGCGCCTCTGTTTGACCTACAAAGATGTTGGCGGTACAGGACAGCGTCTCCGCGCCGCTCGTTCCCATGGTCCAGCGCATGAATTTTGCCAGGAATTCCACTACGGCCTGAATAATACCCAAATAGTAGAGGATCGACATAAATGCGGCGAAAAAGATGATAGTCGGCAAGACGGCGAACGCGAACTGAAACCCGAACTGGTCGATATAGTCCGGCTTGATCAGGTTGCCGAACAGAAACCCGGTTCCGAAATCGGTCAGGCGCAGGAAGCTGTCGACATTCTCGCTCAGCGACTGGAAGACGATCTTGCCGTAGATGCCCTGCGACCACATCATGCCGAAACCCGCCGCGAGAAAGGTGGCGACGGAGAAACGCTGCAACTGGTTGTTTTTCTTATAAATGAAAAATCCGATGGTGCCGGCCAACAGCAGCATCAGCCACACGCCGGCGCCGTGCGTATCCAGAAAATAGGCGACGGCGTTCACTCCCGCAGCCAGCGCGACCACGATGGCGCTCATGGCAATTTGTTTTCCAATCGACGCGCCACTGCCGTTTACTTCCCGGGTAAGGATAAAAAGCACGACCATGGCGTGCAGAACGAACATGCCCGCCATTGAATAGAAGTGCTCCCCCAAAACGATGAGCGCGAAAAGCAATTGCAGCCCCAATCCCCAAACCACCACACGCACCGGCACCTTCTTCTTGTTGTTGGACATAAGCCATGCCAGACCGAGCAAAACAAACAACCCTATGACGCTGATATACCTTTCCATCTGTTCCCTCCGGGTTCAAGCTGCATTATTCATCGTGTGGTGGCTCAAAGCAATTTCGACAACGCGCCTCGTAAATGTCGCCGGCGCCCACGACGACGCGGTGGTTGTCGGCAACCATCCGCTGGGTCTTGTTTGCGGGATTGCCGCAGACGACACAGATGGCCAGCGTCTTGGTGACAGATTCAGCGATGGCCATGATTTGCGGCATCGGTTCGAACGGGCGACCCGCGTAATCCTGATCGAGCCCGGCAACGATAACCCGCTTCCCACGCTGGGCCAGCTCCTCGCATACACCGACGATCTTTTCGCTGAAAAACTGCCCTTCGTCAATGGCGACCACTTTTGCGTCGCCCGCCTGGTTCAGGATCTCCATAGCGTTGGCTACCGCCACAGATGGGATGCGCTGCTCGCTGTGAGAGACGAGGTGGTCAACTGAATAGCGCGAGTCGATTTCCGGCTTGAAAATCGCCACCTTCTGCTGTGCGATCTCAGCGCGGCGAAGCCGGCGAATCAGCTCCTCGGTTTTGCCGCTGAACATGCTGCCAACGATGACCTCAATCCATCCTAAATCTTTTGAAACGACATTTAGCATACACCCTCCGATTGAAATGTTCTTTGGTTCCTCCGGCGGCGCGACGCCACCGGGCCTGATACGCTCTCTTCTATGAAGGCACGAGCGTGACCAGGACTATCGTTTCTTCTCACGCTCCTCGAGCAAAGCGGCAATTTTTGTCTTAATCAAGTCGATGGCGACCAGATTGTACCCCCCCTCCGGCACGATCAAATCCGCGTAACGCTTTGACGGCTCGACAAACTGCAGGTGCATCGGCCGAACGCTGTGCTCGTACTGGTCGAGCACGGACTCCATCGTGCGTCCGCGCTCGAGCATATCGCGGCGCAGGCGGCGGGACAAACGAATATCGGCATCGGTATCAACGTAAATCTTGATGTCCATCAGCTCGCGCAACGCAGCATTCTCGAAGATCAGGATGCCCTCCAGCACAATGATCTCATGCGGACCGATGGCGAGGTGCTCTTTTTTTCTGGTGTGGGTGACAAAATCGTAGATCGGCTGTTGAATGGTTTCGCCTTTGAGCAAAGAACTCAGCTGCGAGACCATCAGCTCGCTGTCGATGGACTGTGGGTGATCGAAGTTCTGCTTGTGCCGCTCAGCGGGAGGAAGATGGCTCAAATCACGGTAGTAGGAATCCTGGCAGATCCGGACCACCTTGTCGGAGCCCAGCTCAGAGTAGATAGTTTTGGCAACCAGCGTTTTGCCGGAACCTGAGCCGCCGGCAATGCCGATTAAGATGCCACGTTCCCGCACTATTTCGCCCTCAAAGTTGTTTTCTCATCGGCCCGCCGGATTGTTATCGAGGAAGGTCCGGTCAAACGCGTGCGGCAACAATTCCCGCATGGAAGTCTCTTCAGTGCCGCCGGCGCTGTTGAGCAGAATAACTCGAAGCGCCGGCGCAAAATCGGCCAACACCTGACGACAAGCGCCACAGGGAGGGCAGAATTGCTCTGACTCCGCTGTGATAACCAGCGACTCGAAGCTCTGCACGCCCTCTGACACCGCTTTGAAAAGTGCGACCCGCTCGGCGCAGATGGTGAGGCCGTAAGAGCTTATCTCTACATTGCAGCCGGAGTAAATCTTACCGTTCTTGCCACGCAACGCTGCGCCGACCCTGAAATTGGAATAGGGGGCAAAGGCGAACCCGAGCGCTTCCCGGGCAGCTTCGCACAGTTGTTTGTCGTTTTCTTCGGTCATGAGCAACGGAGCCTATGGTTCAGGCGGAGCCAGAAAATGTACCCGCAAAAGGAATTGCCAGCGTCCGCCTTTGTGCTGAGAGGCGCTGTGGCAAAAAAAATCCGGGAAACCTCCCGGATTCTGAAATTTCAAAGAAGCGAATGGTCGTCAGTAGCCGCGGCGAATTAGAACGGCAGATCGTCTTCTTCAGCCGTGTCCCCCGCTGCCGGCGGCGGCGGCGCGTTCTCATCGGAAGGCGGCGGCGCATACGAACGGCCACCGTCAGACTTGCTGTCGAGCATGGTCATGGTGTCTGCAGTCACTTCTGTACTGTAGTGCTTGACGCCATCCTTGTCGTCCCACGACCGTGTACCCAAACGGCCCTCAACGTAAATCTTACTCCCCTTTTTCAGATATTCACCGGCAATTTCTGCCAACCGCCTCCACATGACGACACGATGCCACTCGGTGCGTTCTTTCTTGTTACCGTCGGCGTCTTTCCACGTCTCACTCGTTGCCAGACTCAGAGTTGTAACGGCGGCACCACTCGAAGTGTATTTCAACTCCGGATCTTTCCCCAAATTGCCAACAAGAATCACCTTGTTGACCGTGCCCATACCTGCTGCCATGACAGCCTCCTTTGAATAATTGGGTGAAATTTATTTATATATCGTAATAAAAAAAATCTATTTTGTCAAGCACTTTCAGCGCCACCTTTCTATCCCGGTTCACACAAGCCGACGATGGTGCTTACGGCGGCAATTGCTGCCGTTTCCGAGCGTAGGCGCCGGCGCCCAAGCGTCACCTCCGTAAAGCCGTGGTCGTTGGCCGCTTCCACCTCCGGCGCGGAAACCCCCCCCTCCGGACCGATGCAAACGGCAATCGAGCGTTTTCCCCGCAGCGAATCACCCATCGCGAACAGCGACTTGTCAAAATCGGTTCCCTCATGCGCCAGCAGCCTCACGTCGCACTCTTGTACCGCATCCAGCATCTGCGCGAAGGCAACTGGCACCCCAACGACGGGCAGTCTCGATCGACAACTCTGTTTCATTGCGGCCACCGCGATTCGACGAGAGCGCTGCGGCCGGCATGATTCAGCCCGCGCTATGGTGTGGCTGGTCAGAACCGGGATAAATCTGCTGACGCCCAGTTCCGTCCCCTTTTCCACAACCCACTCAAACTTGTCTCGCTTGAGCAGAGCCAAACAGAGAACGACGTCGAACCCGAGCTCGCCCCGATCAGCAGCACTTCGCAGAATGCGGCCGCGGACAAGATCGGCGTCGACGCCCACAAACTCACATTCATAGGTCATGCCCTGGCCGTCGGTGGCAAAAAATACGTCTCCCTGGCGCCGGCGCAGTACGTGCAGCAGATGGTGCGACTCCTCGCGTTCGAGTTGCAGGTTTTCACCGCTGATATTCTCGGGCAGGACGTAGCTGCTCCCTGTAAATTGGTGCGACATGCTGAGCGCCGGGTCAGCGACCGGAACGCCGCTTTTCGAAGACAAGTTTGAAGGTGCGGGGGCTGACGTCACGGTAGGTGACCCCGGGGGGGCGCTCGATGATCGCCGGAAGCTCGTTTGCGGGTGAACTTTTCACGCGCCGGTAGTCGACGTAGGCGACAATGTCTTTTCGATCCAGCTTGCTGAGCAGGTCGGCGCCGCCCTCAACGACCAGGTCGAGCGTTGACGGCACCGGGTAGACATTGATGTTTCTAGGAGCGTGTCGCACGGTAACCGGAATGCCGGTAAATGTCAATTCCAGCAGTTTTTGCACGTCGAGATGCGCCTCCGTGCGGTCGGTGGACAGTTTTGCTTTGCTCGAAAGTGGTGTGCCGATGCGGACGGACTCACTCAGATCCGCCACTAGATTTTGGCGCACCAGGGAATCGGTAGGCACGTAATCGATCTGACGCACGACACTTTTCGGTCCCGAAACGACCACCGAATCAGGAGAAAGGTGGAGATTGCCAACGAGCGCATATCCCGGCGCAGAGGACACCTGAAGCCGGGAGCGGATGGGCACCTTCCGGTCCATAAAATCATCGAGAACCACGGAGATTGTTTCGGGAGACGTCACTTCCAGCACACTCAGGCCACCGCCGGAACGCGAAAGGAACACATCGTCCGGGCCCGGGTGGAAGATGCGGCTTTTCCTGACACCGGTCAGGTCGACGTCGAGGCGAGCGCTGCGGCTGACGCCGAGCGCTATCAGATCCTTGCCGCTGCCCTTAACCTTTATTCTGGCCTGCTTCGGCACATCGTTGAGAAGCACCTTGTCCCGTGGCAGGTTGTTGACGATGATCGGGATGGCAACGATATCTTCGTAGTCGTTTTCGGTGACAACGAAAAACCAGATAAAGACGGCGAAGGTCAATGCGACAAGCTTGATCCGGTAATTATGAAGAATGGATGGGATCATTCGTTGACCGCTGTAAAAAAAATAGGGCATGAGCTCCGCCCGACGCCCTATTCAAACTCTATTCAAGAACACTTACTTGAATGACTGCTCAACCGATTTCCCTATGCTGAGCTCTCCATTGTCGATCCGGATATTGAATCCACAATCCGGATTCGTGCAAACCCAGGCCTTGTACATAATCGATGATCCTTCTCTGCCGTAATCCGACAAAGGGATCAGAATGCCTGTGCTGCACTTCAGACACTTCGGAAACACATGATCCATAGCTACCTCCGCAACGCGTGGATTGAATGAGGTCAACTCATACAACACCGGACAGGCAGGCTATCCGGTCAAACTATAAAACGCGTCATTTAACATCAACGGTTTTATCCCGGGTGTCATTCCTTGACGACCCAGACTTTCACTTGTGGAACAACTTCAGGGTGCAGCTTGATAGAAACATCGTACACGCCCAACGCTTTGATCGGCTCGTCGAGCATGATTTTTCGGCGGTCGATTTCAAAGCCCTTGGCCTTGAGCAAATCGGCGATGACCTGGTTGGTCACGGAGCCGAACACCTTGTCTTCCTCGCCGACCGCGACGGTTGCGGTCAGGGAAACAGCGCCCAATTTCTCGGCGAGGGCCTCGGCCTCACGCTGGTCGCGGAGCATCTGCTGGTCGATTCGGTTCTTCTCCTGCTCATAGACTTTGAGATTCTGGGGCGTCGCCGGCAGCGCAAACTTCTTTGGCAACAGAAAATTACGGGCGTACCCGCTCTTGACGTCCACGATCTCCCCGGCCTGACCGAGGCTCTCGACGTTCTCTTTTAGGATTACTTTCATCGAATTAGTCCTGTGTTTGCTGCATAACGCGCAGTGCAGACTTCGGTTACTACTTGACGTTATCGGCGATGTAGGGCATCAGGGCCAAATGCCGGGCCCGCTTGATCGCACGCTTGACAAGACGCTGGCACTTTGCGTCGTTACCTGAGGTCCTGCGGGGAATAATTTTCCCCTGATCAGTGATGAACCGGCTCAGAAGCTCCACGTTCTTATAGTGGATATCCGAAATTGAGGGTCCGTCCTTTTCATAGAACCTGTTTACTTTTCTTCGCTTCAACATCTCTCATTACTCCTAATTTGACATGGCAAACAAACAACTGCACGACCACTCCCTATTGGGGAAGTCCCTGTGCGCTGCGCGAATCACAGCTGCCAGATGACCGCCCTCGAAGTGTAAGGGATAGCTCGCCGCAACCTTATGCAGGATCGGCGGCGTCTGTTTTCTTGACACTCTCTGCCGGATCTCCGGAATCAGCAACTTCCGGCTCTGCCGCTGCTTCGACAGGTTCCTCCGAAACAGGCGATGCCGGTGCTCCTGCCTCCTCTTCGGCCTCAGCGACGGCCTCCGGCTCAACCGGTGCCTCAGGTGCCACCGGTGCCTCGGATGCCGCAGCTTCAGCGGGGGCCGCTGCTACCGGCTCGGAGGCCGGCGATTCGACT
>CAZTNL010000082.1:0-8705 GCA_964614885.1 uncultured Calditrichaceae bacterium
GACCTTTGGTCTGAAGCTGGCGCTCTGGTACGACGAAACTCGCCGCAACATCCAACGGCTCAACGATGCCATCGAGGTCGTTTCCGTTGGGCAAATGTCAGGCGCCGTCGGCACGTTTGCCCACATCGATCCCGGGGTGGAAGCGTATGTTTGCAAGAAATTGAACTTAACCCCGGCGCCGGTATCGACGCAGATCATCCAGCGCGACCGGCATGCGCAGTTTGTCGGGACGCTGGCGTTGATCGGTAGTTCTTTGGAAAAGTTTGCTACGGAGATTCGCAATCTGCAACGGACCGAGCTGCGGGAAGTAGAAGAATCGTTTACGGCAGGGCAAAAGGGCTCCTCCGCCATGCCGCACAAGCGCAATCCCGTAGCCTGCGAACAGGTGGCCGGCCTCGCACGTATTCTGAAGGCGAACTCGGTGGCCGCGCTGGACAATGTCGCTCTCTGGCACGAGCGCGACATAACGCATTCATCGGTCGAGCGCATCATCATTCCGGACAGTTGCATCGCCCTGGACTACATGCTGAACCGGTTCACACGTATCGTCAGGAACATGGTTGTCTACCCGGAAAACATGCTGAACAATATCGATAAGACAGGCGGGCTGGTTTTCTCGCAGAGCGTCTTGCTGGCGCTGGTCCAGAGCGAGATCAGCCGGGAGGACGCCTACCGGATCGTCCAGAGGTGCGCCATGGAGACCTGGGAGCAGGGGGGCGATTTCCGGGAAGTGCTCGCGCGGGATGAAGAGATAGCGGCCCACCTGAACGCGGCGCAGATCGACGAGTGCTTCGATCTGACGCGGAATCTGCGTCACGTAGATTTCATATTCGAGCGGCTGGGCCTGACCACCGGCGTCGCATCATCTTAACATCTTTGTTGGAAAAGCTGTTAAGAACTGTTATATTCGGGACTGAGGAGATACACAGGCCGGTTGAAGACGAGTGCAGCAAGGATACCGGCCTCAAAATAATCCTAATCATAACCGATGGGAGCGATTGAGCATTGAAAGAAAGCAAAGTAAAGAAGAAAAAGAAGCTGTACGAAGGCAAGGCCAAGATCGTTTACGAAACAGACAACGAGGACCTGCTTATTCAGGAGTTCAAGGACGACGCCACGGCTTTTGATGGCAAGAAGAAGGGCAAGATCAAGAAAAAGGGTACCTACAACTGCCAGATTTCCGCCCACTTGTTCAACTATCTGGATAACTACCACATCCCGACCCATTACGTGGGCCCCTTCGCCGAAAACGCCATGATCATCAAGCGTCTGGAGATGATTCCCGTCGAGGTGGTGATGCGGAATGTCGCTACCGGCAGCCTGGTGAAGCGCTATGGCGTGAAAGAGGGGACGGAACTTGAGCACCCTATTCTAGAGTTTTATCTGAAGGATGACGCCAAGCACGACCCTATGATCAACGAAGATCATGTCATCGCCTTCGGTCACGCCGATGAAGAGGAGATTCGCGAGATCAAGCGATTTGCTCAAAAGATCAACGCGATTCTGAAATCCTTCTTCCACCGGCGCAGCATGGTTCTGGTCGACTTCAAACTCGAGTTCGGCCGGGGCAAGAGCGGAAAAATCAAGCTCGGCGATGAAATCTCTCCGGACACCTGCCGCTTCTGGGATCTGGAAAGCGGTGAGAAAATGGACAAGGATCGTTTCCGGCAAGACCTCGGTAATGTTGAGGAAGCCTATGCCGAAGTGTCCAGACGCGTCTTTAAATGATGCTTGCAATGCCGCAGTAGCGGCTTGAGTTTTTTTACGATCGGAGGGAATTTGGCTCGAGAGGGAATTGGTATCGTCGCAGGAGTGGTTCTAGCTACTGTGACGCTAGTATTCGGCGCTTACCTGAACCAGACACTGTTGTTGAAGTGTCTGGCTGCCCTGGGTGTGGTGCTCACTGCTTTTGTGATCAATTTTTTCCGCGATCCCGAGCGCGCGATTCCTGCAGGCGGCGAGAAGATCATCTCGCCTGCAGATGGCAAGGTCATCGAGATCGTCGAGGAGAAAGAAAACGAGTTTCTCAAGGCAGAGGCGACACGGATCAGCATTTTTATGAACGTTTTCGACGTTCACGTAAACCGGGCGCCCATGTCGGGGGAAGTGAGATATTTTCGCTACCAGAAGGGTTCGTTTCTGAAGGCCTACAAGAGCGAGGCCGCCGACGTGAACGAGCAAACCATTATCGGCATCGAGGATGGGCAGCGCCGCCTCCTGTTCAAACAAATCGCCGGCCTGATCGCGCGCCGCATCGTTTGTGAGCTTCGGGAGGGCAGCAATGTGCAACGGGGTGAAAGATTCGGCATCATTAAATTCGGCTCGCGGGTTGACGTCTTCTTGCCGAAAAATGTAGACATAAAAGTGGCTCTCAACCGCAAAGTCAAAAGCGGGGAGAGCATACTGGGAGTATTCCATGATGAGATATGACAGACGGATCGTGCCGAGCATCTTTACGATGTTGAACTTATTCTTTGGCTTTTTTGCCATTGTCAATGCTGTGCACGGACGTTTTGTCCTCGCATCCTGGCTGATCATGCTCGCGGCGCTCTGGGATGCTTTGGACGGAAAAATCGCCCGGCTCACCAGTACCTACAGCGAGTTTGGCATCCAGTTCGACTCGATATCGGACGTCGTCTCGTTTGGCGCCGCACCTTCGATTCTTGTCTACCAGATCTTGCAGGTCAATCATGTGCTCCTGAACGAACATGGTGTCGTCGGGATTCTCGGCGTTATCGTCAGCTTCTTTCCCCTGTTGTTTGGCGCAATTCGTCTGGCGCGTTTCAACGTTAACCTGGATGGCTTCGAGAAGGACAATTTTACCGGCCTGCCGATTCCTGCTATGGCCGCAACGGTCTCGGCCTACGTGATTTTCAACTATGATTTGTGGGAGGGCCTGAAGTTTTCGCCCGCCTTGATACCTCTCGTCCTCTTCCTCAGTTATCTGATGGTCAGCAACGTCGAATATGAGGCCCTGCCGCAGTTTACCTTTAGAAATGGCCGGCGCAATTCGGTGGCACTGCTGCTCATGCTGCTCGGGCTGGCTATTCTTTCCGTGCTGCGGCAGAAGGCGATGTTTCCGCTGGCATTTGGTTTCGTTCTTTACGGCTTCCTGAAATGGCTTCTGTTCCATAAGGACGAAGAAGAGGAAGAAGCCTTCGATGTGTCGGTTTCGGAGTGACCCCGAGCTAACGATATGTTTCTGGCCAGAATCCATGTTACACTGAAGAACGGTATTCTCGATCCACAGGGAAAGACTGTCCAACACGCCCTGGGCAATCTCGGGCTCGCCCAGATCGGCGAGGTCAGGGTCGGGAAGCTCATCGAGCTTCGCTTCGGAGAGGTTTCTCCGGATGAGGCAAGGCGGTTGAGCGAAGAGGCCTGCCAGCGCTTGCTCGCCAACCCGGTGATCGAAGACTATGAGATCGAGCTCCTGGAGGATGGAGCCTGAAATGAAGTTCGGGGTCATCGTTTTTCCCGGCTCAAATTGCGATCACGACTGCTACCACGCGATCAAGCATGTGCACCGCCAGGATGTCGCCTTTATCTGGCACAAAGAGACCCGCCTCGAGGGGTTCGATGTGATCGTTTTACCAGGCGGGTTTTCCTATGGGGACTATCTGCGCACCGGGGCGATCGCCCGTTTCTCGCCGGTCATGCAGGCGGTGGTTGACTTTGCCGAAAGCGGCGGGCTGGTGCTGGGCGTCTGCAATGGGTTCCAGATTCTTTGCGAGGCCGGGCTTCTTCCCGGGGCGCTGCTGCGCAACCGGAGCCTTCGCTTTGTTTGCAAATACGTCAGCCTGAAAGTGGAAAACGCGGGCACAGCGTTTTCCAGTGAGTTCCGGCCCGGAGAAGTCGTTAGAATGCCGGTTGCCCACGCCGAAGGCTGCTACTATGCGGATACGGAGACTTTGCAGGCGCTGGAGGGCCATAGTCAGGTGGTGTTTCGATACTGCGATGAAGTCGGCGACATTACGGACGCTGCCAATCCAAACGGGTCGGCGCTGAACATCGCAGGTATCATCAACCGGCGTGGCAACGTCCTCGGCATGATGCCGCACCCGGACCGTTGCTACGAGACTCTGCTCGGTTCCGCGGATGGGAGCAAGGTGTTTGCTTCGATGCTGCAGAGGGCCAGGGCCGCGGTCGCGGTGTAAGCGCGGGCTTTCCACTCGGCGCGGCGACAACACGCACGATGGATGACAATCTGAGTCTTGCTTTCGTTATGTTGAATAGATACCGGAAAGGGGATTGCTGAATGACTAGGATATCACTGGCACGGGTTATCCTTTATATTGTTCTCGGAGCGATGATAGGTTCTCTGTTCGGCCAACTCCTCGGGCTGATTTTGCCCGAAGGCGTGGTCAGGGAGTTTTTTCTGCGCGAGGCGGTGTTCAGCGCCGGCCCGGGCACACTTGGCGTCGGTTTTTTCGACATTACCCTCGGATTTAAGGTTATCTTCAATGTGACCGGCTTCATCGGTGTCATCGTGGCGATTTATATGTTGCGCTGGTATTGAGTAGCCGGAACCTTGTGAACCGAAGAGTCGTGCAGGCGTAAGGTGAGCGGTTGTAAATGGTTGTTTGCAGAGTTCAAAATAACAGGAGGTGACTACAGTGGGTTCAATCGGAATGCCGGAGCTCATCGTTATCTTTCTCGTAGTACTGTTGCTTTTCGGGTCCAAACGCTTGCCTGAGCTGGCGCAGGGACTGGGCAAAGGAATTCGTGAATTCAAGAAGGCGACGAGTGACCTGAAAAGCGAGCTGGACGTAAAGAAGGACATCGAGCGGGATATCAAAGGCGCGCTTGACGATGTGAAAAACGATGTCGACAAAACCATTCACGCGACCGAAACCGGGGCCGCCGACAAAGCAGCCGACGAGCAGAAATCTTAAAGGAGAATTATCATGGGGTTCGGATATTGGGAAATACTTCTCATCGTCTTTGTGGTGATGCTCTTGTTTGGCGGCAAGAAGTTGCCCGAGCTGGCAAAAGGTCTCGGGCAGGGGCTGCGCGAGTTCAAGAAATCGGTTAAAGAGCCGGAAGAAAAAGACCCGCACAAGGTGGAATCGACCGGCCGCGACGATTAGCCGGGGGCTCTGACATCCGAACGGGAAGCATTCGACAGACCCGCGAGGCGCTTCTTCAGGGCGCAGTCACCTGCGCCGACTCGACAGCAAGGTGTTTGCAACAAATTGATAAAGGCGCTCATTTGAACGCCTTTATTTTTGTCTGTACGGAGCGCGCTCTGGCCCGGGCGCAACGAATCGACGAAAAGGTGCGGCAGGGAACAGCCGGTCGCCTGGCCGGTACAACCCTGGCTGTTAAAGACAATATCGTCATGCGGGACCAGCCGGCGGGCTGCGCTTCCCGGATCCTCGACGGCTACATCTCACCTTTTGACGCTACCGTTATTGAAAAACTCGAGGCCGAAGATGCTGTCATCGTCGGCAGAACCAACATGGACGAGTTCGCCATGGGCAGCTCCAGCGAAAACTCGTTTCACGGTCCGGTCAAAAATCCCTGTGATGAAACGCGTGTCGCCGGCGGTTCTTCCGGCGGGTCGTGTGTCGCGGTCAGCGCCGGTTTAGCGACGGCCGCTCTCGGCAGCGACACCGGTGGTTCTATCAGGCAACCCGCTGCTTTCTGCGGCGTCGTCGGCCTGAAGCCGACCTACGGCCGCGTCTCGCGCTATGGACTGGTTGCCTTTGCTTCTTCTTTCGACCAGGTCGGGCCGGTGACGCGCAGCGTTGAGGATGCTGCGCTTCTGCTCGAAATCATGTCCGGATTCGATCCGAAAGACTCGACATCGGCGCAGGTTCCTCCGCCCGACTTCAGCGGGGCGCTGAGCAAGGACATGAAAGGCGTGCGTGTCGGTCTGCCGGAAGAGTACTTCGTCGACGGTCTCAGCGACGAAGTCCGCCGGGCGGTCGAGCAGACGGCCGATTGGCTGCGCGGGCAGGGCGCGCACATTTTCCGGGTCTCGCTGCCGCATACGAAGTACGCTGTCGCCACCTACTATCTGCTGACGACGGCCGAGGCTTCTTCGAATCTGTCGCGCTACGATGGCGCGCGCTATGGTTTCAGGGCCGAGGGCGCCGACGACCTCGAAAGCATGTACGTAAACAGCCGCAGTCTCGGCTTTGGCGACGAGGTTAAACGCCGGATCCTATTGGGGACTTACGTCCTGTCCGCAGGCTACTACGACGCCTACTACCGCAAGGCGCAACAGGTGCGAACCCTGATCCGTCGCGATTTCGACGCAGTTTTTTCTGAGTGCGATTGTCTGCTCACGCCGACGACGCCGACCACCGCGTTCAAACTGGGCGAAAAAAGCGGCGACCCGTTATCCATGTATCTTTCTGATGTTTACACCGTGTCGGTCAACCTCGCCGGTCTGCCGGCGGTTTCGGTGCCTTGCGGTGCAGACGAAGCCGGTCTGCCCGTGGGGGTCCAGCTTATTGGCCGGCATTTCGACGAGGAAACACTTCTGCGAGTCGGAGGGTTTATTGAGCGCAGCCGCGAGCGCGCGTGAGTTCGAGGCCGTGATCGGCCTGGAGGTTCACGCCCAGCTCTTGACAAAATCAAAGATTTTCTCCGCCAGCAGCAGCGCTTTTGGCGGCGCTGCGAACACGCAAACCGACCCGGTCTGCCTGGGCCTGCCCGGCGCTTTGCCGGTGCTGAACCGCAGGGCCGTGGAGTTCGCCATCCGGCTTGGACTGGCTGCCGGTTGCCACATCAATCCGACCTCGATTTTCGCGCGCAAGCACTACTTCTATCCCGATTTGCCGAAGGGGTACCAGATTTCCCAGTTCGAGCAGCCGATCTGTTCGGGCGGTTTTGTCGAGATAGATATGGACGGGGCGCCGGGACAAATCGGCCTGACGCGGATCCATTTGGAGGAGGACGCGGGCAAGTCCGTGCACGCGGAGGCGTTCGTCGATGCGGGCGAGACGCTCATCGACCTGAACCGCTGCGGCGTGCCGCTTCTGGAAATCGTCACCCGGCCGGAGATACGCAAGCCGGAGGAAGCCGCTGCCTTTCTAACTGAGCTGCGTCAGCTCGTGCAGTATCTCGGTATCTGCGACGGCAACATGGAAGAGGGCAGCCTCCGCTGTGATGCGAACGTTTCGGTGCGACCGGCGGGTGCGACCGCGCTCGGCACCAAAACCGAGATCAAGAACATGAACTCGATTAGCGGGGTGCAAAACGCGCTGGCCTTCGAAATCGAGCGCCAGACCCGGCTGCTGGCGGAGGGAGGAGAGGTCGTTCAGGAAACACTCCTCTGGAACCCGGACCGCGGGATCGCCGTCCCGATGCGCGGCAAGGAGTCGTCGCACGACTACCGTTATTTCGCCGATCCGGATCTCGTGCCCCTGGTCGTCGACGACGCCTGGGTGCAGGAGGTCAGACAGCACTTGCCGGAACTGCCCCGCGACCGGCGCCGACGGCTTGCGCGCGAATACCAAATCCCGGACTACGACGCCACGGTGCTGACCGCGACCCGCGAGCTCGCTGACTACTACGAAGCGACCGCCCGCGCCTGCGGTGAGCCGAAATTGGCCAGTAACTGGATCATGGGCGAGGTTCTGCGCACGCTCAGGGAGCGGGCGTTTACCATTTCCGATTTTCCGATCGAGCCGGCGCGGCTGGCCGAACTGCTGCGCCGGCTGGCGTCGGGAAGTCTGGGCGCCGGCGTTGCCAAGTCCGTGTTCAACGAGATGGTGGCGTCCGGCCAAACGGCTGGCGACATCGTCAGAACAAAGGGGCTGGCGCAAATCTCCGACCCGGCGCTAGTGCGGCAGCATGTGCTGGCAGTGCTCTCGGCTTACCCGGAGGAGGCGGAAAAGTATCGCAGCGGCAGGGAGCAGGTCCTGGGTTTTCTGGTCGGTCAAGTGATGAAAGCGAGTAAGGGGCGGACGAATCCCGCGCTGGTTGCCGAAATCCTGCGCGAGGAGCTGCGGCCGGCGTCTGAATGACCACGACTTGCGCCAATCGAGAATATTGTTGACATTTTCTTAACAACCATCTATATTGTCACTCCTACCAGTTGCAAGAGCTGTTCTTCAGTCTGAGTTGTTTCACACAACATCCTTAAGGAGGGAGTCATGAAGAAAGTCTTAGTAGCGGGGTTGTTGGGCGGGCTCACCGTTTTTATCTGGGGAGCAATTTCGTGGATGGCGTTGCCGTGGCACAACGCAACCATGCCGCAAATGCCGGGAGGCGCTACCATTTCCCAGGCGTTGGCAGCGCAGAATCTGGGAACCGGGGTATACGCCTACCCGATTCAGGAAAACGCCGAGGCGACGGCTATGGCCGAGTCGCATCCGGCGGAACCGGCCGAGGCCGAGGTTGCTGAAGAGGCAGCCGCCACAAAGGAGTCCGCGGGCGAAGCTGCGGAGTCAGCCGAAACCATGGCAGAGGAAACTGAAACCGCTGCGGGCGAAGCGCCTGCCGCAGAAGCAGTCGTTGCCAGCAAAGAGGGTGAAGCGGTGATGCCCGCGGCCACCGAAGCGACGGCGGCGGGTAAGAATCCGTTCATCTTCATGCTCTACGTCGCTGAGGGATTCGATCCGGCCAACATGACGCCGTTTATCAGAGGGTTTATTCTCGACTTTGTGACGGCCGGTCTGGCTGCGTACCTGCTGATGATGGTAGTCGGGAGTCTCGCCGGCTTTGGCCAGCGCATGACTTTTGTGGCGCTC
>CAZTNL010000083.1:0-8634 GCA_964614885.1 uncultured Calditrichaceae bacterium
GATCTCGAGCGCGAAAATCTGAAGGAAATCTATCTGGTCATTCTCGACCGCCTGAGTTCGCACTACAGTTCCGATGGGAAACCGTCCACCGCGATGAACCTGTGCAAGATGATCCTGTCGAAAGACAACTGCCGCGAAGACATTCATCGCCGGCTGATGCAGTGCTACGCCCGCCTCGGACACCGGAACCGAGCGCTGCGGCAGTTCCAGCAGTGCCGCGAAACCTTGCAAAGAGAACTCGAGGTGGCACCCACGGAGGCCACCGTGAAACTCTACGAAAGCCTGCGTCGCGGCTAAGGTTCACGAGACGCCATTTGCACGTTTCCAATTGCACGCAAGGGCGAACGCGTGCTCCAGCTCCACATCTGCGCTTCATCTTGTCCTGCGGGCCCCTCGTGTCTCCCTGGCCAACGCTTGGACGGTCGAAAAATTGCAATGGTGCAAGCTACTTAAACATTCATGAACCGCAAAGCCGCAGAGACGCAAAGTTCTATAAAACAAAATCTTAAATTACTTCAAAGAGATGTGTGGCGTACCGCACCAATCTCTTGCAGCTAACGACGACCTGATACTCTTTTCTTTGCGGCCTGGCACGTTTATAGTATTTTATTGAATAATGCATGTTAAGCAAAAATTAAGCGCAGTTTAAGTGTGACTTAAATGTCATTGTTATCTTGGGCACAGGATCGCAAATCTTTCTCCGGAGAATCAATGGGCCTCAAACAAGAGGTCGCGAATCCTGGTCACACTTAACACATACAGGAGGTATGAGATGGCTGGACAACCAAATCTAAACCCGTGGATAACCTTCGACGTCACGGGGTTGCACGTCACCGAGATGGGCGCAACCCCGCCGGTCCTGACGCCGCACACAATCATCCCGCGTGGTACGGCCTTTCGTGTATCGACCGATTTCACTTTCGGCGGTGCGCTTGCAGCCTGGCTGACGGCTCTGGGTTTGACATGGGAAGCAAAGTTCTACTGCGAATCTATCGGCCCAGGTCCCGAAGTGGATCTCGGCAGCGTAAGCGGTGCCACCGTTGCCGGCACGCTCGCTTATGGCGCTCCGGATACCGACTGCCCGGTTGCAGCCGGAATCGCCGATCCCGGAACGTACAAGCTGACATGCATCGTCAAAATCGGTGGTGTTGCCGGTCCGTCCCCGATTACCGGATTTATCGAAGGCCCGATGATTCAGATTACCTGACCTTCCGAATCAGCACGGAAGCTGGCTAAGGGGAAGTGGGGATCGCAGCGATTGTTGCGGTCCCCACCATTTGTTCAGGCAAAACACACAATAATGCAGTAGGCAATGTTCAATCAAAAAGAGGCGCTCAAAAATGGACAGCACTACGCAGAAAAACGGCACGTCCGACAAGCGCACCAAGGCGCAACTTCTGCAAGAACTGCGCAAGGTCGAAAAAGAGCTTGCCGCGACCAGGCTCGAATTGGAAGACAGGGAGGGCAAACTTGATTCCTTGAACGAGGACATCGAACGGAAGATGGCGGAACTGGCCGAGGCAAAAACGTCCCTCGAAGAAAAGACTCAGGAATCCAGGCGACTGCAGGAAACTCTGGCGGAACAACAGGCGCAGCTCGACGCGCATGATGATGAAGAAGAGCACCAGCGGGAAATGGAAGGCCTGCGTGAAAAACTGGCCCAGGCCGAATCAGCGCGTGAACAGGCCAAACTCGAGCTCAGAGAAAGCGAACGCCAGACGCAGAAACAAAAAAAGGATATTGACCAGCTCGAAAAACAGCTGCGAAAGCTTGAAGCCAAGAGCACACCGGCCGATTCCGCGAGCATCCCGGCGTCCGCGTCGACTTTCAGAATTGACATGTACTTGCGCGAGGGACAACTCAGCGGTCGCATCGTTCATTCGCTGAGCCGTGAAAACAAAGCCTTTAGCGGCGTCGATGCCGGCACCATCCAACACTTCATTTCCGCCCACTTGCCGGAGGTCGATAGTGATACCTCTGTCCCCGCGCCAGAGCTGGAGATCGCATCCGCCGCAGCGCCGATGCCGGCCGTTGTGGCCGAAGACGGGGGAGAAAGACTTGCGCCCCGCCAACCATCATTCGACCCGATGGGCGGCGACTGGCACCCGTTGGAAGAGAAATCCGCAGCCCAATTTGAGCGGATAAGCCGGCTTTCCGTGTTTAAGGAAAGCCCTCATCAGCCGACGACACTCCTGCATGCGAGCGACAGTTTCAACTTGCTGATGGCGTTCGATTTTTCGGACGCTCCGCTACCCGAGGCTCTGCCCCTCAATTACAACGTGTCGGTCTATGCCAAACGCATCGGCAGCCGCAACGAAAGGCCGCGGGTCGGACAGTTTCAGGACCGAGTACCGGAAACACGAGCAACGGTTGCCTCAGTCTTGAGCGCTCAGCCGCTTCCGAAAGGCGATTATCGCCTGGAAGCCGTGGTAACGGTCCAGCAATTGGATGGAACACCGGTGCCCTACGCCGCAACGGTGGAAGGTGGTCTCATTCAGGTGGTGTGAGGTCAATTGAAATTTTCGAAAGCGTCCCGGTACTCTTCGGGGAAGTAGTTGCCCCAGTGGGTGATGTCAGGCTTGATGTTCTCGACCTTGGATTGGCCGGTGCGCCAGTTGAGCCGGCGTTTATAGTCAGGGCAATGAGGGCACTGAAAAACGACCCAGTCGCCGACGCGATAGGTCGAACATTGGTGTTGCCCGGTATCAGTGGGAGGTCTGAAATCGATTCTTCTCATATTCTCGTCGCTACTCAATTCTCGACTCCTGCTTGTTAGACTGGTCTTCTGACCATTAAGACGATAAAACATGTATTTTACAAGAAAAATTCCGATAATGCAAGCTGATTTTCTGTGCCACGGGTTCCGCATGCCTAACGTGTTGGGCACGCTCAACCATTCTTCACAGAGCGCTTTAGGATGGCGACCGCTCAGTCTCACGCGGGTTGGAGGCGCAAGGGCATTTTTGAGAACCCAGAGTGCCTGACCCGGATTTCGCCGGTACGCGTGTTGTACCGTTTCTCATAGTTCCCGCATGTCCGGCACACCAACACCACCCACTCTCCTTCGCTGTAGCTGACCATTTCATGATGGGTCTTCCCATTCTCGGGGAAAGTCTTTCCGCGTACCATAATGCCAAATCCTCTTATAGTTTGCTGGAATACCTTTGATGCCCGGTTTGGCGACTTGTATGCAACTAACGGACCAGGTTACGCCAGCGTAATCAATTCATCCTTTTCCTGCCTGAGGGCTCCTGTGTAGATCTGGTTGTGTTCTCGAACTGAAACAACTTGAGACTGTCCAAACCTGACGGCCTGGCGTTGCGCCGCCTGAAACTGGACGGAAAACGACCAGCAGAGCGTAAATACTTGCTTTTTGCCCTGAAAGCCCGTATCATGCCAGCCTACTCTGACAGTCCTCCTAACAACAGAGAGCAAACGATGAACAACAAAAAGGGGTTGGACCGCTCTGCCTACGAACCGGTTCCAGAGGGAGAAAGCTACGTGCCGTACGTGACGGCCGATGAATCTCCGCTGGAAACCACCTTCAAATCGGTAGCGGCCGGCGTCTTCTTCGGAATTCTTTTCGGAGCGGCGAATGCCTATCTGGGGCTGAAAGTTGGCCTGACCATTTCGACCTCCATTCCGGTGGCCGTCATGACCGTCGCCGCTTTCAAGGGTTTACACGCAATCGGGCGCGGCGGCGGAATTCTGGAGGCCAACATTTCGCAAACTATTGGCTCCGCATCCAGCTCGGTCGCCAGCGGCGTGATTTTCACTTTACCGGCGCTCTTTCTCTGGGGCGTGGCCCCCTCCCTGCTGCAAATGACCTTACTGGCGATGTTTGGCGGCTGCCTGGGCGTGCTCTTCATGATTCCTCTGCGCAAATTTCTGATCGATCGGGAGCACGGCAAGCTGCCCTATCCGGAAGGCACGGCTTGCGCCGAAGTACTGGTTGCCAGCGAAGTAGGCGGCGGCCGGGCGCGCAATGTGTTTATCGGCCTCGGTCTCGGCGCATTTGCCAAGCTCCTGACCGGAGGCATCCACGCCATCAAGGACAATGTGCACTTCGACATCCCCTTTCTGAAAAAGGGGCAGCTGGGCATCGACATTTCGGCCGCGCTCTTCGGAGTGGGTTATATTCTTGGGCCGCGCATCGGCAGCATCATGGTCGGCGGGGCGCTGCTTTCATGGCTCATTCTCATCCCGGCGATCGCCTACTGGGGCGAAGGCCGGCCCGACCCGCTTTACCCGGAAATGGTGAAGACCATCGCTGAGATGTCGCCGCACCTGCTCTGGACGCGCTACGTGCGCTACATCGGCGCTGGCGCCGTGGCAACAGCCGGTCTGATCACGTTGATTCGCAGCATCCCGACCATGCTCGAAAGTTTCCGGACGGGCGCACAACAGATCCGGCAACGGCTGGGGGACAAAGGGGTGGTGGTGCCCCGGACCAGCCAGGACCTGCCGCTTTCCGTCGTCGGCATCGGCGCGGCCATCATCGCCCTGAGCATGGCGAGCGTGCCCTTCGTCTTCGGCCACGTCGACACTTTCCACATCCGCCTCATCGGCGCCATCCTGGTGGTTATCTTCGCATTTTTCTTTGTCACCGTCTCCTCGCGCATCGTAGGACTGGTCGGAGTGACGTCCAATCCGACGAGCGGCATGGCGATCGCTACGCTGCTGGCAACTTCCGGCATCTTTCTGCTCTTCGGCTGGACAGGGCAAGTCGGCATGGTTGCGGCCATCACAATCGGTTGCGTGGTGACCATCGCAGCATCGATCGCCGGCGACACGTCGCAGGATCTCAAAACCGGATTCATCCTGGGCGCAACGCCCCGGCGGCAGCAAATTGGTGAACTGGCCGGCGTGTTGACTTCTGCCACCTTTGTCTGTCTGGCCGTTTTGCTGCTCAACAGCACCTACGGCTTCGGCACCAGCGAGTTGCCGGCCCCGCAGGCGACGTTGATGAAGATAGTCGTGGAAGGCGTCTTGCAGAATTCCCTGCCGTGGATGCTCGTCGGCATCGGTGTTTTGATCACGATCGTCACTGAACTGTTCGGAATTCCCAGCCTGGCATTTGCCGTCGGGGTTTATTTGCCGGTGGGCACGCTCACGCCGATCTTCCTCGGCGGGGCGCTGCGGATGCTTCTGGACAAAAAATCAGCCAGCGAAGACGAGGCTATCGAGCGTCGCGAGCAGGGCGTGCTCCTGGGATCCGGCCTCGTTGGTGGAGAGGGTCTGCTGGGAATCGGAATTGCCGGCATGGCGTTCGTTGAAGGCCGCGCGCCTGAGGGTATCGGTTTCGCATGGGCGGGATCGGCGGCGCCATTCGTCGCCCTGGCTGCGCTGGCCGGCCTCATCGCGTTGTTCGTTCATTTGACGGTGCGAAAGAATCGCTGAAAGGCTACCCGACCTGCGGGCCGCAAAGCGGATGCCCGCTTACCACGGCAAGGTCAGGCAAGCATATCGGTGAATTCTTTCTGCAGCTTGCGAATCTTCGGGTCGATAACGAGGCGGCAATACGGCTGATTCGGATTTCGCTGAAAAAACTCCTGATGGTGCGATTCGGCCGGAAAAAATGTTTGCAGAGCAACGATTTCGGTCACAATCGGATCGGGCCACAGACCGGCCTCCTCTGCCGCTGCCAGCGACTGGCGGGCCACGCTTTCCTGGTCCGCATCGTGAAACAGGATGATGGACCGGTATTGGCTGCCTACATCTGCTCCCTGGCAGTTCGGCGTCGTCGGATCGTGCGTGCGCCAGAAAACGTACAGCAGCTCTTCGAAGGAGATGGACGCCGGATCGAATGTAATCTGCACCACTTCTGCATGACCGGTACGGCCGCTGCAAACCTGCTCGTATGTCGGCTGCTCCAAATGGCCTCCGGCGTAACCAGAAATCACACTGTCGACGCCGCGCAAACGACGGAAGACAGCCTCGAGGCACCAGAAACACCCGCCACCCAGCGTAGACCTGGCCAGTTCGGCACTCATTGCTCCAGCTCCTTGTTTATAAGCCGTTCCCGGAGGGCGGCGTAGCCCCTTTTCCCGCCGTCGCCGCCGGTTTCGACCGGAAAATTGAGTTGGCTCCAGCCGGCCTGAATCACGCTCCCGGTGAAGTCTCTGACCCCGGAAAAACCGCACTGAATGTTCGCCACGTTTTCATAGCCGTGTTGCCGCAGCATGGCGCCGGCCACGTTCGACCGCCGTCCGGAGGCACATCCGAGCAGTAACCGCGAGTCCGCGGGGAAAATCGCCTGAACCACCGCAAGAAAATTCGGATTGGGCAGCAGCCGCTGCGCCCCCGGGTCGACCTGCTGAATGGGAATGTTGTAAGCGCCGGCAGCATGGCCCTGCGCGAACTCAAAATCTGAACGCACATCGAGGTAGACGTAGCCCTCGCCGCTGTCGAGCAGGGCTTTGGCTTCATCCGGCGTAATCTGTTCTACAACCATTTAGCCATCCTTTGAGACTCTTATCCGCTTCGGTTTTACTATCCCGGAAAGTATCGATTGTTTTTCTGAGAAGCAAGGCCGGGTATCACTCTGTACGCGGCGCCCCATACGGACTGACCGCCAGGGAAAACGCGGACGGCCATTTAAGAGAATAGGCAAGCAGAGGCAACCTGAACTGAGCTATCTGCGCCGTCCGCAAAACAGAAAGGGCTGTCTCCCAAATACGTTGATTCGGGCGACAACCCTCCTGGCTGCTCTGACGGCGCGACGCCGTGAAACTTATCTAAGCAGTGTCATTGTTCGACTGACGGTGGCGCCACTCATCTCCATCCGGTAGATATAGGTGCCTGAAGAAACCTGGGCCCCTCTGTTGTCTCTCCCGTTCCAGAAAATCTGATGTGAGCCTTGAGTCTGAATCTCGTCAATCAGATTCGCGACTCGTTGCCCGAGTAGATTGTACACGCTCAAACGTACTCTGCCTGCTTGCCGCAGGGTGTATCGTATGGCCGTTTCCGGGTTGAATGGATTTGGGTAGTTCTGGGCCAATTGGAATGTGCCTGGCACTCCTTCAGACTCTTCCTGCACACTCGTCGTAAATGGATTGACCGTCACCCGAATCACCTGCGAGACAGCCGGGTAAGTAAATCCATCGTTGACCAGGCGTACGAGATTGTTTGGGTCAGCCGGGCCCGTATTGGCCGCCGGTTGCCGTTGCGCCTGGTTGTTGCCGACGCCCGGTTCCTGATTTTCCTCCGTCCCCGCATCCCAGAGCATGATCTGGTCGGTCACCTCACCGCTGAACGAAGAGCCGTCCGGGTTGAACAGGGCGATGCCATCGCCTTCCGGTGCCAGGAACAGATCGTTGGAGGGTATAAACATGGTCGCAAAAGAGAGGCGCGCGCCCGGCGGGGCATTGAAGGTAAACTCGTAAGCGCCGCCCGGGCCGATCGGGGCCGGACCGCTTGCGCCCACAGGCGTGTTGAACAAATTGCTCGACAGCACACCCTGCTGGCCTGCCAGGGCCGCCGCTAACGTGGTGGGGTTCCCATCTTCAGCGATAGACTCCAGACCGTCGCCGCGGTCTGCTGCGCCTGCGCTAAAGAGCGCGTCTGCGCCGGTGTGCACCGCCCACACGCCCGGAGACATCGGTACCGCCTGTGAGTCCGGCGTCGATGTAATCAGCGTCATCGCTGTCGACACATTCTCGATACGAACCGTAAACGGCACCGTCGCCACCGGATTGACCGTCACCCGAATCACCTGCGAGACAGCCGGGTAAGTAAATCCATCGTTGACCAGGCGTACGAGATTGTTTGGGTCAGCCGGG
Source organism: uncultured Calditrichaceae bacterium (assembly GCA_964614885.1). Lineage (GTDB taxonomy): Bacteria > Zhuqueibacterota > Zhuqueibacteria > Oceanimicrobiales > Oceanimicrobiaceae > JAJDAG01. The sequence goes on from CAZTNL010000083.1 coordinate 7,782, forward strand.
CCCGTATTGGCCGCCGGTTGCCGTTGCGCCTGGTTGTTGCCGACGCCCGGTTCCTGATTTTCCTCCGTCCCCGCATCCCAGAGCATGATCTGGTCGGTCACCTCACCGCTGAACGAAGAGCCGTCCGGGTTGAACAGGGCGATGCCATCGCCTTCCGGTGCCAGGAACAGATCGTTGGAGGGTATAAACATGGTCGCAAAAGAGAGGCGCGCGCCCGGCGGGGCATTGAAGGTAAACTCGTAAGCGCCGCCCGGGCCGATCGGGGCCGGACCGCTTGCGCCCACAGGCGTGTTGAACAAATTGCTCGACAGCACACCCTGCTGGCCTGCCAGGGCCGCCGCTAACGTGGTGGGGTTCCCATCTTCAGCGATAGACTCCAGACCGTCGCCGCGGTCTGCTGCGCCTGCGCTAAAGAGCGCGTCTGCGCCGGTGTGCACCGCCCACACGCCCGGAGACATCGGTACCGCCTGTGAGTCCGGCGTCGATGTAATCAGCGTCATCGCTGTCGACACATTCTCGATGCGAACCGTAAAAGTCGTTTGGGCGAACACCGAACCGCCAAACAGTGTAACCGCAAGAGCGACTAAGCTTATATTTCTCATGCTACTACCCTCCATGAATGTGAAAGTTCACTTGAATTGGTTAGCTAGGATGTCGTGGATAGTGTGAGTTTAAGGAATAGATATCACGAAACGATCACAAATCTGTTACTTTGTGGACAAGGCTGAAGCATGGTGCTGAAAATGGAGTGAAGGAGACAAAAAACGTGGGAGGCGAAACAAAGCAGGAGGGGAAATGCTAGCCTGCTCAATTCATGAATTTTGCCACAGAGCCACAGAGGGCACTGAGAAAT
>CAZTNL010000084.1:0-2686 GCA_964614885.1 uncultured Calditrichaceae bacterium
TGTTTGTCATGCTCGCATCCATGCTTGTTCGGGATGTCATCAACTACGACATTTGGTGGCATTTGAAGCTCGGTGACTTGATACTCCAAAGTCACTCCGTACCGAGGCAAGAAGTCTTGTCCTACCCGCTCGCCGGAAAGGACTGGATCGATATTCACTGGTTGTACCAAATTCTTGTCGCCACCATTTTCAAATTTTTCGGTTTCGCGGGTTTGATTCTTTTTAAGACCGCGATCTACATCATGACGCTCTTCCTTTTGACCCGCATTCATTCAAAACATATCTTTTCTCCTGGAACCGCCGTGGCGTTTGTTCTTGGGGCAACCGCGTCTTATGAGAGATTTGTAGTGAGACCCGAAATGGTTTCAGCTCTATTCCTGACCATTTTCATTCTGCTCTTGAGCCGATTCAAGGAAGGAAAGGATCGTCATGTTTGGCTCTTGCCCCTCATCCAAATTTTTTGGACCAACATTCAGGGCCTTTTTGTGCTGGGTCCTCTCACCATGGGCATGTTTGTTCTTGGGGAGTTTCTTGCGCCATTCAGGAAACGGCTCTTTCCCGGAGTCACCGAACGGCAACTTGCCCGGCAGGCGCTGCGCAAGAGCGGCTTTGTGTTGCTGCTGGTTTGCCTCGCTTGTTTTGTCAATCCCAATTCCGGAGGCCCTGACCAATTATAAAAGCGCCCTGTCCATGAACCCTGCTCTCAAGCAAATTGCGGAGAAGATCAGGCAACTCAAGAAGCAGTCACCGAAACAATAACGCTTTCATCGAAAAATTTTGGCCCCTACGGCTGCCGCAACAAAGCGCGCCGCATCGCCCGGATATGCTCCGGGCCGGTTCGGCAGCAGCCGCCGATCAGCGAAGCGCCGGCTGAGCGCCACTCCCGCGCAGCAACCGCAAAATCCAACGACCGGTCGCCGCTCCACTGTCGCCGTTTGCTATCGTAGCGCTCTCCCAGATTCGGATAGACGGCCACGGCCTTTCCGGGCGCGGCCGCGCGCACTTTTCCGACCAGGTAGGTCACAAACCTGGGCGCCGTGCAGTTAATGCCCACCGCCACGATCTGAGCTGCGTCTTTGCACCAAGCCGCGCATTCGCTCAGCGGCGTGCCGTCGCTGATGTGCTCGCCGTCCCGGCAACTGAAGCTGAGCCACGCGGGCACGCCGGGGAGCTTCGCCAGCAGGTTCAGCAGAACCTCGGCTTCGCTCGCGCTGGGAATGGTCTCGCAAGCGAGCAGGTCGGCCGGCGATTCGGCGAGAAGTGCCAGTCTCTCTTCGTGGAATTCCCGGAGTTGAACGGCCGTCACCCCGTAGTTGCCGCGATATTCGGAGCCGTCGGCGAGACAGGCGCCATACGGTCCGACGCTGGCGGCCACCAGCGGTCGAATGCCCGAGCTTTTCCCGTGCGGATGCGTGGCGGCAAACTCGTCGCGAGCCTCGCAGGCGAGGGAGACGGAGCGGCGCATCGCTGAACGCGCCTGCGCCGTCGAAAGACCTTCTGCCACGAAACCGGCCAGACTCGCCTGGTAGCTGGCGGAAATGATGCAGTCGGCGCCGGCCTCGAGGTAGGCCCTGTGAACTGCGAGGATGGCTTCCGGATTGTGGAGCAGGAGCCTGGCCGACCAAAGCGGGTGGTTGAGACCGTGACCGCGTTTTTCCAGCTCGGTCGCCAGCCCGCCGTCGAGCAGCACAACGCCCTGTCCAGCGAGAAATGGCCCGAACGGTGATGTTGCCGCCGATGTCGCCATCAGGAACCGTCCGGGACGAACACGAGTCCGCAATCCGGGCACTGGCGATTTTGGTGAGTGAGCGAGTTGCAGGCCGGGCAGCGTTCGGGAATTTCGTACTCGAGCGCCGCGCCCGAATCGCCCGCTTGGTAAGCCGCAAGAACCTCCTTTGCCCTAGTCTCATCTTCCTGAATGACCTGAATGTGCACCTTGCCTGCCGCTACGTTGTAGCCCATGCCGATGGCTCCGGCGCCGAAAAGGGTCTGGACGTTGGCATTTTTCGAATAGCAGGGGATGCCGCTGCCTTCGAGCAGAGAAACGACGGCCATGCGTTCGCCTTCGTCGCCAGGGACGTAAACAGTCACCATGCGCGAATCCGTATGGGCGTGGAAATCTCCAGGCACGGGAGCGCCGCAGGTGGGACAGGTGACATTCCGGGTTCCGGGTCTCATCGACTCAGGCGCCAGGGTGGCATTGCAGTTCGGGCACATCCGTTCCGGTGTCTTCATTCTGGGCTCCAATCTGGTAAAATCCATTCCCGAATAGAGCAGGTGCGATCGGCAGATGGAACCCTCTTCCCGTGCGGCCGCCTGGCCGAATCGATGCGGAAGGCGTTCCTCGTTAAGTTTTTCTAACATCTTCCGACACTATATGACACATGGTTTTCAATTAGTAAACACAAATAACATGACAAAGTTCGAACAACGACTGCTCGAAGCCAGGGTGGAAATGACCAGATACCGACGCATCAGGCTCCGCGGGAAGACCGTCACCCTCCTTCTTTGGCTTTGTTGCCTTTTTGTCGCGAGTCTGCAAACGGCCGAAGCCGGCGCGCAGGTGGTGCCACGGCACATCCTGGCACTGTACGATACCGGCCGCGGACAGACAAGCATCAGGAACCAGATTCACATCAATGCCGAAGCCATCCTCAACCACCTCGGGTGTGTCGTGGACTATTGG
>CAZTNL010000084.1:2786-4264 GCA_964614885.1 uncultured Calditrichaceae bacterium
GCCGGCGGCGGACAGTGGACGGCCGATCCGCTGAAAATCGAGCCGGTGCGGAAAGAGAGCGACATGGTAGAGTTCGAGCGAACGCTGGATTACGAGCTCAACAGCTACTCCAGCTACAAGGCCACTGCCCCGGATGCTCGGGTCTATCTGACGATTCGGCGTAACGACATAGAGAACAGCGACAGCGACGTCGTGCTTACCAGTCCGGCAGGCGGTTTTGCCGCAGCTTCCTATGTGTTATACGAAAATCCGGAAACCAACAGCCGGCAATGGCGCATCAACCCGTTTCGTTTCTTTGAAGAAGCGTTCGGCCTCGAAGGGCTGCCACGCCCCGACGTTACGACGCGCGGCGGCTTGCGCATCTGGATGTCGCACATCGACGGAGACGCCATCATATCGCGCTCGCGAACCCGGCGTGACGCGTACTGCGGAGATGTGATTCGCGACGACATCATCCGGCGCTACCACTGGCCGATTTCGGTTTCGGTCGTCGTCGGCGAGGTGGAGCGCAGCGATGACTTCATCGAAATGGCCCGCTCTGTTTTTGCGTTTGACTGGGTTGAAGCCGCCAGCCACTCGTACGCCCATCCGTTCTACTGGGCGTACGATTCGGCAAATAAAAAAGACTACGACAGGCAACACCTGCCGATTCCGGGGTACAAATTTAACCTGAATAAAGAAATATCGGGTTCCGTGGCTTTTATCAACAAACGCCTTCTGCCGCCGGGCAAAAAGGTCAGAACCTTCTTCTGGACCGGTGACTGCGAGCCGACAGCAAAGGCGCTCAAATTGTGCTCGGCTGCCGGCGTCCTGAACGTAAACGGCGGCGACACTGTGTTCGACCGCTTACACCCGTCCTACACGCGGGTATCTTCGCTCAGCGCTTCGGTTGGGAACCAGCGCCAGATCTACGCCCCGGCGGCCAACGAAAATATTTTTACCAACGAATGGAAGGGGCCCTATTTCGGCTTCAACTCGGTGCTGGAGACGTTTCAGCGCACGGGTGCGCCGGTGCGGATCAAACCGATCGACATTTACTACCACTTCTACTCCGGCGAGCGCCAGGCATCGCTGAAGGCGCTGCAAAATGTGATGCGGGAAACCACGAAGCAGGAAGTGGCTCCGATGTTTATGAGCGACTACCTGCACATCGTCGATGGTTTTTTCAGCACGAAAATAGAAAAACACGGCGTCGCCTGGAAAGTGAGCGATTTCGGCGCCTGCAGGACGCTCCGGTTCGACAAGACCGGGCGCTACCCCGACCTGCAGCGCTCCCGCAATATCCTTGGGTTCCGGCACGATTTGGGCAACCTGTACGTGCATCTGGGCGCTGAGCGCACCGCAGAGATCGTGCTGTCCGATACCCCCGCTGAACGTGTCTACTTCGAGAGGGCGTCGCATCCCGTTGAAAAGTTGACCGTTTCGGGTAAGAAGATCGCCTTTAGCACTTCCGGTTATGGAAATGCATTGTTTGTCAT
>CAZTNL010000084.1:4364-8619 GCA_964614885.1 uncultured Calditrichaceae bacterium
ATACTTCTGGTTGCAGCCATGTTCCTGTTTGGATGTTCGGTCCGGCCCGGTAAGAAACGAGCGTCCGTGATTTCGCGTGTGCGCACCTGGGTTTGCGTCTACGACGCACGCGTCAATCCCGCAGATGTCGCGCGCTTCGATCTGGCCGTGCTCGATTCCGATTCACACCCGGATCTCGAAAAGCTGCAGGAATCGCGCACGGTGCTCCTGGGCTACGTCAGTCTGGCCGAAGTCGGCGACTACCGCTGGTACTGGGAGAAAGTTTCTTCGGAGCCCTGGGTGCTGGAGAAGAATCCGAACTGGAACAGCTACATGATCGATGTGCGCCAGAAGGCGTGGCAGGATTTGTTGCTGGATCAGGTGATTCCTTCAATCCTTGCGAAGGGCTTTGACGGCCTCTTCCTCGACACCATCGACACGGCCGAGTATCTGGAAAAATATCATCCGAACGCAACGTACCCCGGCGCCGAGGCGGCGATGGTTCAGCTCATTCGTCGTATCCGGAAGAAATATCCGGATATCTTTCTGGTGGCCAACCGTGGTTTCGACATGCTGGAACAGATCGGTCGCAGCATCGATGCCGTGGTTGCTGAATCGGTCTTTACCCGTATCGATTTCGAGAACGACACCACCTACGTGCAAAGCGCGCCCGGCTACCAGGCGCAGCTGGAGCGACTCGAGCGTGCCCGCAAGAAATTCGGCATCGGTGTGCTCACCCTGGATTATTTCAAGAACCAGGCCGACCGGCGCATATTCGATGTGATCCGCCTGTCGCGTTCGTACGAGTTTGTGCCGTTTGTCAGCACCACCAATCTGGACAGAATCTATTTTCACACGGTAAAGGAGTGAAACCGTGCGCATAAAGCTTTTGCCGTGGCAATGTCAGCAGATCCTGAAGCCAGCGAGGGCCTGGGCCTATGCAAATTAAGATGTGGTGGCCGCTGCTCTTCGTCACGGTCATCATCACAGCCTGCATTCTGATTTTTCCTTCGGACCTGCGTCTCGCCGATTTGCTCGGCAAGGCCGGCCGGCTCGAAGAAGCGATTACAGCGTACGAAGAGCTCCTGTTGAAGGAGCCGCGGCGCGACGACATCCGGTTGCAGCTCGCCAGGCTTTACATTCAAACCGGAGAGTATGAGAAGGCGGTGCGTCAGGTCGAACGGCTCGACGAGAGTTTTCTGAGCGATCGCATGATGTTGACTCAAATCGCCGACATCTACTCCCAAATCGGCGACAAGGAGAAGACCATCTCGACGCTGCAGCGGATGCTGGCGCTGGCGCCTGAGGACCGCGAGGTGAGACGGAAACTGGCTGACGCCTACGAATGGAACCACGACCTGGATCGGGCGCTGCCGATCTACGAGTCGCTGATCAACGAAGCGCCTGAGGACACCGTGACCCTGCGGAAACTGGCCTCGATCACCCGGGCCCGCGGCAACTGGGTGAAGGCAAAACTATACCTGCGGCGCATTCTCAGCCTGAACCCCGGCGATCTGGAATCACGCCGGCTTCTTGCTGATATCTATGTCGAAACTGACCAAAAGAAACTCGCGGCCGCCGAGTACGAGCGCGTACTCAAGGCCACGCCCGACGATACGCAGTTGCGCATCCGCCTGGCAGAACTTTACCTTTGGATCAAGGAGTACGCCAGCGGTCTGGCGCACTACGAATATCTTGCCGCGCAGCACCCTGGGAACGACACGTTTCTCAACAAGCTTCTTGCCCTGACACGCGAAGAAGCGCCGGAAAGAGCCATCGGGTACCTGCGGGAAAGACTCAGCGCCCAGCCCGGTCGCGAGGATCTTCGTATCGACTTGTACGAACTCTCCCTGGCCGCCGGAAACACGGGCGACGCAACGGAGACCCTCAAGGAGATCATTGCCAATCATCCCGACCAATCTTCCTGGCTCGCCAAACTCGGCGCACTTTACGGCGACCTGCGGATGCCGGCAAAAGCGGCTGAAGTCTACCGAAAACTGCTCGAATACCCGGAGTATGAACAGGATGCCGCCCGGGAGTTGCGGCGTTTCTACACCGTCCATAAGGATTTCGGACGCCTGGCATCGCTTTACGAGTCGCTTGCCCAACGCGGTCTCCTGCGCAAGACCGGCTGGCGCGCGGAATATGCCGATTTACTGGCACGGATGCGCCAGTTTGATGATGCCATAGAAATCTACGAAGACCTTCTCGAAGAGCGACCGCAGGACTCCGGCGTCAGGATGAGGCTGGCCAACCTCTATCTGCTTACCGGCGACTCCGGCCAGGCCATGCGACTGGTGAAAAACGGGCGGGAAAAGTACACCCCGGCGAACAAAAGATATCTGCAGTTTGCTGCTGATTTCTTTGCCCGGCAGCACCAGCCGGATGAAAGCATCGCCACCTACGAGCAGCTCGCCGCGGTCAGCGGTGATATCACCCCGTACGTTGGCTCTCTGAGCGACCTCTATTTGAAAACAAAGCGTTACGACAAAGCGCGCCGGCTTTACGCACAATTGGCCGGGAAAAGACCAGGGGACATCGAACCGCAACTCGCCATAGCAGACGTCTATTGGCGCCAGCACGAATACGACAACATGCACGAGCAGATCTGGAAGGTCAGCAGGATGACGCCGCGGCCACGGGATCTGCATGCGCGCATCGGCCGGTTCTATTTCGACCACAGTTTCTACGCGCCCGCGGTGAGTGAATTCGACCTCGCCCTCCAGGATGCTGAGGGAGACAGCCTGACCCTGCAGGAGCGGGCGTTGTCCTCGGCATGGAGCAACCAGCCGGAAAAGGCGCAACGCGCTTTCAGGAAATACCATCAACGATTTCCGAACGACTATTTCAGTCACTACGAGTATGGCGTCCTCCTTGCCGGCCTCGGTGAAAAGGAGCACGCCGGCAAGGAGTTCAAGACGGCACTCCGCCTGACGAAATCGCGCCCCGACGACCGGCAGGTGCTCACCGTGCGTGCCGGAGTTTACGCCAACCAGGGAGCCTACGATCCGGCGGTACGTCTGTACCGCACGCTCATTTCACGCTACCCGGACGATCCCAATGCCTATCTCGACTATGCGGAGGGACTGTTGCTGCTGAGGGATTACGGCGAATCGCGGAAATGGCTCGCGCACGTGCTGGCAGGCAATCCGCAAAGTTACCGCGCCCTGAGGCTGCAGGGAAGGAGCTACTTCGAAGAGAAGAGATTCGCGGAATCGGCCCGCTCCATGCAAGCGCTGCTGCGCGTCACGCCCGGCGACTTGACGCTACGCATGGATTTGAGCGAAGCACAACTGAACGCCGGCGACTGGGCGGGCAGCCAGCGAACACTGAGCAAGCTTCTCGACCTCAAGCCGGATTACCTGCCTGCCCTGTTGCGGCTACAGTCGCTGCGCCGAGAAAACGCGGAGGCTTTTACCGCTAGAGTAGAGAGCGAGCGACAGTCGAGCAGCTTCCTGAAGCGGCTGTCCACCTTTTCGTTTTCAAAAGCGCTCTCATCGATGCTGGGACTGAAGGTGTTGGCTAGCGAACAAAAATATTCCTCGGACCAGCCGGGTTTGGAAGACGCCGACTATCGGAGCATGGGGCTGGAGGCGACTTCAACGTTTGGGCCGAAACTGGAAGTGAAAGCTGGCGCCGAGGCCCGGCGGCAGGTCGGCGCCGACTGGCATTTGGCCGGAAATGGCGCTATGCGTTGGCAGTTCAGCTCCTTCGGTGGCATCAATCTCTCGGCCGACCTGAATGCCTTGTGGAACGATCCGCTCAACGCGTCGCTGTTCGACGGTCGCGTGGACCGGCTACAGTCGGACCTGAACCTGACGCTCATGAAAAACATCCTGCTTTGGAACCGATTTCAGTATGAACAGAACTCTCTGAGCAGCGGCCGCTTCGGCAACTCGTCACGGGTGCAGGCGCAAGTCGGATACCGCTGGGGGTTGAAGCCGTACCTGCTGACCTACTACCAGTTCTACAGTTTGCGCTATCATTATGAACAGGCGGCCAACGCGGCCATTATTTCAATCCCGGAAAGAGAGACGATCCACTACCTGGGCGCGGCTATTGCGCATCAGCTGACCCGGCGCCTGTACCTTGAGCTGAGCGCAAACATCGGACGTGACACGGCGCGAAAGACGACGCAGTATCTCGGCGCGCTTCACCTCGAATACAGCCTTTTCAGGAGCCTGAGGCTGCGCGCCAATCTCGAGTTGGGAAATCAAACGACGCTGGTCGGAGATGACAAGTACCGCCGCGTCAGCGTGGACTTCTACTATTTCTA
>CAZTNL010000085.1:0-8580 GCA_964614885.1 uncultured Calditrichaceae bacterium
CTTCGCAATCGGGGCAGCAGAACATGTTGCCCTTTCCGGCGTAGGCGAAGCACGGTTTGTGGTCACCATCGACCGAAGGGTGATACCTGGCAACACCCGTGGCGAGCAGGAGGGTTTGCGCCTCGTAGCTTTCTCCGCTTTCAGTGGATAGCCGGAAGGCGCCCACCGCACCCTCTGCCTTGACTACATTGCCCCGCACGACTTGTGCGCCCAGGGCCACCGCCTGCTCCCGCAGCCGTTTCTGCAGCTCCACACCCTTGATTTCGGGCATCCCGGGTACGTTGTACAATTTTTCGAGCGTAAAAAAGAGCGGGCCGGTACGGCGGTCAATCAGCAACACCTTGCGGTCGTGCCAGGCGAGATGGATGGCGGCGCTCAGGCCTGCCGGGCCACCGCCGACGATAGCGGTTTCAAACATGGGGTCCTCCTCGTTTTATGCGTGCGCCTGGCGCATCGAAAACTTCGCGCATTGTGCCGGGTAGCGTTGACGTCCCAGGAGCACAGAAAGATAAGGCCGGTACCTCTTGATTGCAATCAAAATGAAGTGATTTATCCATTTCTACGAAATTTTTGGCGCCGGCCGCCGCAATCCAGCCCACTTGCAGGTATGTTTAGATGTTTATTCGTTGGAATGAGCTGCGTGGAGTCTCGCGACAGCTTCTTCATTTTCACTTTAATGAAGGGCCACACATTGGATACACTCCTGCTGGAAACCGCGGCAAGCAAGGCTACCGATGAGATTTTTGTGATTCGCGTAAGCGGCTACCTGGACTCGGTTACTGCCGAACAACTCGAACAGCGGATCGACGAGCTCATGAAAAAAGGATGTTTCCGAATCGTCGTCGATATGGAGCATGTGAGTTACGTGAGCAGCCTGGGTTGGGGCGTGTTTCTCAGCCGGATCAAGGAAATTCGGGAGAGCGGAGGGGACTTGATGCTGGCGGCGATGCAGCCCAACGTTTTCGAGGTCTTCCGCTTGCTCGAGTTTGAGCTTTTCCTCAACAGCTGCGACTCGGTCGAAGAGGCGGTTTCTGAGTTCGGCGTCACGCCCGTTCGCACGGATACCGAATGCCCGACGCCTTCCTGAGGAAGCCTTCCGGCCGCTCGCCCGCGTTGTCTCCCGCAAACGGGTAACCGCTGCCACCTGAACCACCCCGAACTCCTATCTCTTTGCCTTCCGGCCTGACTCAACTTGCAGCAATCGTTGTCTCACTGTTCCCGCATCGCACAAGACATCCGCTGCTTCCTCCCGAAATAGGATGAGTTATAAAATGATAAAAATCAAATAGATGTGACAGTGTGTTCCATTTTGGAACGGCCTTTGCCATCGTTGCCGGCGTGGCGAAAGGCAAGCATATTTGCCCCGGACATCCCCAAGCCCCGCACCTAGCGTCCGCCACATTTTCCACTCACTGTTGTTTGTGATGAGAGTATTGTTGGTTGAGCTGTGTCTTATAACTTGAGTTGATATTAGTTTTTAGGGCGAGGTAAGAATGAAGGTACTCATTTTGTCGTTGGCGGCGGGCTTGGCTTCTCTGGGCGCATTGGTCGAATACGGTGATGCTCCGAGCCAGGCTTCCCTGGAACATCTGCGAAACTCTGTTATTGAAGTCTCACAGATTCAAAGAGTGGATGCTGAGCGTCGACGGAACACGGACAAGATTTTTAGAATTATCGACAGATTCAATTCTCAGATGCCGGCCAGCACGCGGCAGCAGCTGGCCGACGAGATTATCGAAGCAAGTGACAGATATCCCAATCTGAATGTGGACCTGATCTGCGCGACGATCACGCACGAGAGCGCGTTGAGCTGGAACCCGGCGGCGATGTCTCCTGCCGGGGCCATGGGCCTGATGCAGGTTATGCCGGCCACGGGGAAGTGGTTGGCAAAGATTGAGGGCATCGAGTGGACCGGCGCTGAAGACGTTCTGTTCAACCCGGTTTATAACGTCCGAATCGGCACGCGCTATCTTTCCGCCATGATTGAGATGTATGATTTGGAAGGCGGCCTGGCCGCGTACAATGGCGGGGGCAAACGCGCCGCTCTGTGGCTGGCCAACAACAAGGCCGATGGCATTCTCTGGGCAGAGACGCAGGACTATATTCCTTACGTTCTGAAGCTCTACGCCGAATTCAGGACATTGTGAGTTGTATTACAACCAGCGAGACAGATCGTCAACGGTCTGAATTTTTACTTCCTCCCTCCGCAGCGGGCATTGGCCTCCGGGAGAGCGCATCTGCTTCTCCCATGTTGGTAGGCACAGCATCAGATCTTCCGCCGGCCGTGCCCCGCGTTTTTACCCTCCAACCCGCTTTCTTTTGAGAAGAAACTCCAGAAGCGCCTTGTCATAGCTGTCCTGAGTATTGAGCAGGACATACTCTATCTGATGCTGTCGGCAGATCGTCTTGTACCGCCGCGTGAAGGCGTTCACTGCGGACTGGTAGTCGGCGCGGATGTGCCAGGGCAGCGTGTTGATTTGCGCCGAGCTTTCCATATCCTTGAACACGCCTTCGTGGTCGAATGCGAAGCTCAGCTCCATAGGGTCGAGTATTTGGAAGACGATGACTTCGTGTTTCTTGTGGCGAAAATGCTTCAGGCCCGAAATGACCTTGTCGGGATCGTCGAGCAGATCGGAGAGGAGAATGATCAGGCCGCGCCGCCGGATTCTCTCGGCCATTTGGTGTAAAGTCGCGGCGATGTCGGTGCCCTCGCTCTCGACACTCTTGTCCAGTCTCATCAGGATCTGCTTCAGATAGGTGGTCACCGAGCGCGGCGGCAGGTATTGGCGGATTTTTTCGTCGAAGGTCACCAGGCCCACCGCGTCCCGCTGCCGCAGCATGAGGTAGGAGAGGGCGCCTCCCAGATACGAGGCATACTGCAGCTTGGTCAGCCCCTTTGAGTGGTACCCCATGGAAGCGGACGTGTCGAGCAGAATATAGGCTTTGAGGTTGGTTTCCTCCTCGAACTGCTTGACGTAGAAACGGTCGGTCTTGCCGTAGACCTTCCAGTCGAGATGCTTGATGTCGTCGCCCGGCATGTATTGCCTGTGTTCCGCGAACTCGACGCTGAAGCCGTGGTAGGGGCTCTTGTGCAGCCCGGTAATGAAGCCCTCGACCACCAGGCGCGCCCGCAGGTCCATCGACGAAATCCTCGACAGGAATCCCGGATCTAAATATTTGCGATAGTCACTTTGCCGCATCGGCATTTCAGGCAGCCTCCATGACGCGCCTGATGATTTCGACCACGTCGACGTCTTCGGCCTCGGCGTTGAAGTTCGTGACCAGCCTGTGCCGCAGGACCGGGGTCGCGACTTCCTGGACGTCGGCGATTTCAGGCGTCGAACGGCCGTAGATAATCGCCCGCGTCTTGGCGGCCAGGATGAGGTATTGCGAGGCGCGCGGTCCAGCGCCCCAGCTGATCCATTCGCGGATAAAATCGGGTGCGGCTTCATAATCGGGCCGGGTCTTTCTGACCAGGCTCACCGCGTAATCGATGACCTGGTCGGCGACCGGCACTCTGCGCACGAGATCCTGCAGGCGCAGGATCTCTTCCGCATTGAGCACGGAACCGGGCGTTGCCTGGTAGGCGCTCGTCGTCGATTTGACGATTTCGGCTTCTTCCTCGTGTGAGGGGTAGTCGACCCAGAGGTTGAACATGAAGCGGTCGAGTTGTGCTTCCGGCAGCGGGTAGGTGCCTTCCTGTTCGATCGGGTTTTGTGTCGCGAGCACGAAAAACGGCTGCTCGAGCTTGTAGGTGCTGCCGGCGGCGGTCACTTCATGCTCCTGCATCGCCTGCAGCAGCGCCGCCTGTGTTTTCGGCGGGGTCCGGTTGATTTCGTCGGCGAGCACGATATTGGCAAAAACAGGGCCTTTGATGAATTTGAACGCCTTGTGACCGGTGGTCGTGTCCTCTTCTATGATTTCGGTGCCGGTGATATCGGAAGGCATCAGGTCGGGCGTGAACTGGATGCGGCTGAAGTTCAGGTCCAGCACCTGTGCGACCGTACTGATCAGGAGCGTTTTCGCCAAACCGGGTACGCCCACCAGCAGACAGTGCCCCCGCGCCAGCAGTGCGATCAGAAGTTGCTCGATAACCTTTTCCTGTCCGATGATGACCCTGGCGATCTCTTCGGTCAGTTTCTTATAAGCGAGTCTGAGCTGTTTGACGCTCTCGACATCGTTGGCTTTGGGTGTGTTCTCTGGCATGCAACCTCCTGTTTAGAGCGGCTCTTTTGGCAAAAAGACATTGTAAATAATCTGGCTTCCAATGTCAATATTTTTTCTTGTTCTTAACGCTTGATTTGGTTAAATTAAGCCCGATTTTTTCAGTGTAGTTACGAACGGGTTTGGACCGGGGCCGCCTGCGGCAGGTTTTCCGCGCTTTTAGCCGGTATCACTGTGAAACAAACCGTTCGCTCAGACGCGCAGCACCTCATCATAGCAAGTTGGGCGACAGGCGTCGCGCACAAAACATGGCGAATACGAAAAAAGCGATCGACCTGAAGGACCTCGACAAAGGGCAGTTGCGGGCGTTTGCCGAATCGATCGGCGAAAAGGCCTTTCGCGGCCAGCAACTCTACGAATGGCTCTTTGCCCGCGGCGTCGAGTCCTTCGATGAGATGACGAACCTGTCGAAAGCGTTGCGCGACCGGCTGAAAAAAGAGGCTGTCGTGGGCCGGCTGAAGTTGTGTTCGCAGGCCGCGTCTGAGCGCGACAACTGCACGAAATATCTGTTCGGACTCAAGGGTGGCCTTAAAATCGAATCCGTCCTGATGATCGAGGACGACCGGGCGACGCTGTGCGTGTCGACCCAGGTGGGCTGCGCTATCGACTGCAAGTTCTGCGCGACCGGCACGATGGGCCTGCAACGTAATCTTACCGCAGGCGAAATTGTGGGCCAACTGCTAGCAGCGCAAAAACTGTCCGGTGCGAAAGTCTCCAACATCGTTTGCATGGGCATGGGCGAGCCGTTCCACAATTACGACAACCTGGTCAAAGCCTGTCACATCTTGAGCGACGCGGACGGGCCCGGCCTGGCCGCACGACGCATCGTCGTTTCCACCAGCGGGCTGGTCCCGGCGATCTACCGCTATGCCGACGAGAAGCACCGGTTCCGGCTGGCCATTTCCCTGAACGCAACCACCGATGCCGTCCGGGCCGAGATCATGCCGGTGACGAAAAAGTGGCCGATTTGGGAGCTGCTGAAAGCGGTGCGCTATTACGTTGAGAAGAGCGGGCAAATAGTCACGTTTGAATATGTCCTGCTCGATGGCATCAACGACACCGACGCAGATGCCCTTCGTTTGCGGCGGTTGGTAGCCGGACTGCGCTGCAAGATAAACCTGATTCCGTACAACGCCACGCTCGGCTCTTTCAGGCGCTCCCCCCAGGAAAGGATTAGCCGGTTCTACGAGCAGTTGAACGGGCTGCGGGCGCCGGTTACGGTTCGCTGGAGCAAGGGCGACGACATCGCGGCCGGTTGCGGCCAACTGGCGTCGAGCGCGGCGGAAGGATAGCCGGTTTCCCGCCAGCGGTCGTCACCTCGGGGCGCCGTCCCTGCCATCTGCCACCGGGCATAGTTACTCGGACTCGGCGGTCGAAGCCTGCGCGAACTCGTCCGCACATTTCTCGGCCAGGTCCCTGAGCTTGTCGGAAACGCGCTTATCGAGCTGAAAAGCATCCGGCAGCTCCGCGACCCGCTGGCACTCGATCCGCGCTTTCTGCTTTTCGCCGAGCCTGATATAGATTTCGCACAAATTTTTTCGACAGACGATCCGGTTATATGGAGAATCGACCTGCTGGCGGTCGAAGCTGGCGAGGATGCGTTCGTACATGCGGGCCGCCTCGGGCCAGCGTTCGAGCTTCTGATTCAACTTGGCCGCTGCCCACAGGAACACCCGGCTGTCGGGAAACCGGTCCAGGGCCGACATGACGATTTCGAGCCCCTCGTCATAGCGCTGCTCGTCCATGAGAATCCAACTGATGCCGTTCATGGCGCTGTAGGTGGAAAAGGTGCTCTTGTTCATCGCCAGCCTGATTTGCGCCAGCCCCTCCTGCCGTTCGTCTCCAACCACAGGCAGCCAGGTGAAGTAGCGGCTCAGTTTGCTGCGATAGTATTTGTAGGTTCCGATACCGAGGTAGGCGTCGTAGATGGTGCTGTCGAGTGCCACGGCTTTCTTGAGGGCCGCTACGCTCTTGCGGGCGTGTGTGAGCGCCTGCCAGTATTGGTTTTGCTTCGAACGGTAGAAGGCGAGGTAACCGTAACTGCCACCCAGGTAAAAGTAGTTCCAGGCGCTCTTGTTTTTCCGGATCTGTTTGCGGGCATAAGTGAGGGCGCTGTCGACCTGCGCCAGGAACGCCTTCTCGTCATCGTAGTTCTCGTAGTCCATCATGCGCGTCTGCAGAACCGCGGCGGAGAAAAAATAGCCGACCGGGCTCTCGGGCGCCTGCCTTTTGATCCGGTCGAATATCTGCAAGGCGTCTGCGTATTCCTGCATGACGCTGAGGCGGATGCCGGCCTTTATGTCGGCTGTGAATTGCTCCTCCCGGCGATTGCCGGCCAGAAGCGGCACGGCGAACATCAGGAGGACCAGGGCAAGACGGGTGGATGACAATCGCATTTCGAATCCCTTCGAGTTCGTGTCGTCCGCCAGGTCGCAATGAAAGGCAGCGTCAGGCTGCCGCTGGCGGTAAAAAAACGGGTACAAGCTGGTAACTGCGTCTACGTGTCAAACATGCGGTCGCCGGCGTCGCCAAGTCCGGGCAAGATGTAGCCCCTGTCGTCGAGTTCGCGGTCGAGTGCCACGGAGTAGATGACCACTTCCGCGCGCCGGCGAAAATCGGCGACCGAGGCGTGGTTGTCCCGCATCACCGTCAGGTGGGGGCTGATGAGCGGATGTTCGAGGAGAACGAGATTTTTCATTTCTAGCTCGCGGGTCGTATCGGTTTTTGAAGGCAAGTTAGAAACTCCGAAAATAAAAGCAAGTGGTTCGACAGTATCTTAATATGCGCTTTTCGGAGGCGATGATTTGCCGCTGTCCATGCCCGCGAAGCCGCGGAATGGGACTTATTGGGTGGATTTTCGACAGACTTGGCGTATTCTTGCGCATTTTATAACAGTTATCGATATATTTTTCTTGACAATGTGTTTCGGAATTGTTAAGTTTTACTTGTTCTGATTGCTTCAGATACCCTGCCTTGATTTGAGGAAACGTTTTTTTGCCCAAAAAGCTCGTTTGGAACTTCACGTAGAGATCTGCATCTTGGGTAGCTTGCGATGGTTTTGTGGAAGTAGCGGCGCTTATTCTGTCTTTATGGTGAAGGACTTGTGACTATGCATACGAAAAAAGTTAAGTTGTTGTGCTTTTCTTTGCGCGATTCAAAATCCCACGAGATAGAGTTGACGTGGGGTAAGTTTTTAGCCATGCTGGCAGCCATCACTCTAGTTCTCTTCGGCTTTGTTTCAGCCTCTCTCGCCTTTTTTACCGATTTTTATCAGGATGCAGAAATGGCGTCCCTGCGGACGCTCAACAAGCATCTGACAGCCCAGTTGGCCGATATGGGCCAAAAGGTGTCGAATATCGAACAGAAGGTCGCGGGCATCGAAACCGAGGATGACTACCTGCGGATTATTGCCGATCTGCCGAAAATTGACGAAGACACGCGCCATGTGGGCGTCGGAGGTGTTCTCGACGTCGATTACGAACTGCCGGCGGCGCCCAAAGAGGTAGCCGATAAGGTGTTCAACTACCAGGGAATGCTCAACAAGATGGAGCGCAGGCTCGAGCTGACAAAAAACAGCCGCGAAGAAATCAAGGGCAGATTGGAAGAGGAAAAGGCGCGTATGAAACACACATCGTCTATCCGACCTTTGATCGGCGGCCGCATCAATGACAAGTTTGGCCTCAGGCTGCATCCGCTTCTCGATAAAGTAATTCACCACAAGGGCGTCGATATCGCTGCCGAGCGCGGCACGGAAGTGTTTGCCACGGCAGCCGGCACAATCGTCAAGGTGGTTACCAAATACAAAGTGAACAAGGGCTATGGCAAGATGGTGCTCATCGACCACGGCTTCGGCGTCAAGACCCTTTATGGCCATCTTTCGAAGATTCTCGTCCGCCAGGGCCAGAAAGTCGATAGGTGGAAGCCGATCGGCCTCGTCGGTTCGACCGGACTGTCTACCGGACCGCATCTGCATTATGAACTCCGCAAAGACGGTACTGCCATCGACCCGTTGAGCTACATCCTGAATTGATGTTTCCCCGGAATTTTTGATAGCATGCGCCCGGATACCCTCCGGGCGTTTTTAGTTCGGCCGTTTTTCTGCTGTGAGTGATTTGTGTTGGGGCGGTGCCCAAAGTGAAAAGCTGCTCTTCCAGAATTTTGCCCGTTTTCCTTTTTCTAATCGTTGCTACGCCTTCGCCGGGCCGCGCGCAAGTCGTTCTTTCCGAGGTGATGTACGACGCGGCCGGCAGAGAATCCAACGATGAGTTCGTCGAAATCGTCAATCGTTCCGCGGTCGATACCGTCGATCTGACCGGCTGGCAAATCAGCGACGGCGTCGGCAGCGACCGGCTCATT
>CAZTNL010000086.1:0-8564 GCA_964614885.1 uncultured Calditrichaceae bacterium
ACCTTTGACGAACTAATGAAGCTCTTTAATGAGCTGCTTTTGCATACCAACGGCAACGTCAAGGATGCGCTGCAGTGGATGACCGAGCTGGACCGTGAGCACAAGCTTTTTGATGGTCGCGAGGGCGTCGGGTTTGACGAGTTTCTCGAATGGCTGAAAAAGGAAGGCTACGTCGAAGAGTACAACGATATTTTGTCCCTGACGCACAAGGGCTCCCGCCGGATTCGACAGGATGTTTTGAAGGAAGTGTTTACTTCTCTGCAAAAACGCCGGTTTGGTGAGCACGAATCGCCGCATTCCGGCAAGGGCATCGAGCGTCTGAGCGAAACCAAGCCCTACCAGTTCGGGGATCCGGCTACCAACATCGACTTCTCGAGCAGCATTAACAACGCCATCAAGCGCGACGGCCTGGACAATTTCAGGCTGAGGGAAGAGGATTTCGAAGTCTACGAGACCGAGCACATGACCGCCTGCGCGACGGTGTTGGCGCTCGACATCAGTCACAGCATGATTCTCTATGGAGAAGACCGGATCACTCCGGCCAAGAAAGTGGCTCTTGCCCTTGCGGAAATGATCCTGTCGCGTTTCCCCAAAGACCATCTGCATGTCATCGTTTTCGGCGACAAGGCAGTGGAGGTGGAGGTCGAGGACATCCCCAACATCGCCGTCGGCCCCTACCATACCAACACCAAGGACGCGCTGGAGCTCGGGCGTCGCATCCTCAAGCGAGAACGTAACATGAACAAGCAGGTTTTCATGATCACCGACGGCAAACCCTCGGCCATCTTTCAGGGCGGTCGCCTGTACAAGAATCCGTTTGGACTGGACCGGAAAATTGTCAACCAAACGCTGAACGAAGCACAGGCGTGCCGGCGCAACGATATCCCGATCACCACCTTCATGATCGCCAGGGACCCCTGGCTCGTGGATTTTGTGCAGGAACTCACCCGGGTCAACAAAGGCCGGGCTTACTATTCTGCGCTCAATGAGCTCGGAGACTATATTTTTGTAGACTACATTCGCAATCGCAAACAGAGATTTCATTAGTATATGACTAAAGCGAAGACTATCGGCGCCCTCAAAAAAGCGGGCTACGAGATCAAATCCGTGAAGCAGGAGATGCGCGACAACCTGGTCGCCAAACTGCGCGCCGGGGAGAAACTTTTCCCTGGCATCATCGGTTATGACGATACCGTTATCCCCGCGTTGTGCAACGCGATTCTTTCATACCACGATTTTATCCTGCTGGGACTGCGCGGGCAGGCCAAGACCCGTCTCATCAGAGCCCTGCCCTCGCTGCTCGATGAGTATATTCCCATCATCAAGGGGAGCGAGGTTAACGACCACCCGTTGCGGCCGGTCAGCAAATACGCCGTGGATTTGGTCGCGGAGCACGGGGATGAAGTCGAGATAGAGTGGCTGCCGCGTGAAGAGCGCTTCGGCGAGAAACTGGCGACGCCGGATGTGACCATCGCCGATCTCGTCGGCGACATCGATCCGATCAAAGCCGCGTCGCAGCGTCTGCACTATGCCCACGAAGGTGTCATTCATTTCGGACTCATCCCGAGAACCAACCGCGGTATTTTCGCGGTCAATGAATTGCCGGACCTGCAGCCCCGGATTCAAGTGGGTCTGTTCAATATCATGCAGGAAAAAGACATCCAAATCCGGGGATTTCCCGTGCGGATTCCCCTGGACATCGTCATTGTCTACACCGCGAATCCCGAAGACTATACGAACCGGGGCAGTATCATCACGCCGCTGAAGGACCGGATCGGTTCCCAGATTTCGACCCACTACCCGCGCACGCTGGAGGACGGCATTTCCATCACGCGGCAGGAAGCATTTGAGGACCGGGACGGCGGGCTTGCGGTTACGATTCCGCATCTGCTCAGGGAATTGGTCGAGCAGGTAGCGGTCGAGGCCCGGCGAAGCGAGTTTGTCGACCAAAAGTCAGGCGTCAGCGTGCGCATGACCATTACCTGCCTGGAGAATCTGCTGAGCAATGCGGAGCGCAGGGCGATTGCCAGCGGAGAAACGACCGTGGTTCCGAGGATCTGCGACCTATACGCCGCGGTGCCGGCGATCTCCGGAAAGCTCGAACTGGTGTATGAAGGAGAGCAGGAGGGAGAATCGCAGGTCACCCGAGCGCTGATCGGCAAGGCGATCAAGTCAGTTTTCGCGAAATATTTTCCCGACCCACTGACGTCGCTGAAGAAGGGCGAGGCCACCTATTCTGAGATCGTGGCCTGGTTTAAGAAGGACCAGGTGGTAGAAGTATCAGACAAATTGGGTACCGCCAGCTACGCGACCGAATTGGACCGGGTGAAAGGCCTGCGCAAGTTGGTGGAAAAATCCGAGCTGTATGACCGGGAGAACCGGGAAAACGCGGAGGTCTTCATGGAGTTCGTGCTCGAGGGGCTGCACCAGAATTCCATGTTGAGCAAGGACGCCGTCGATGATCGCGTTGCCTACGGAGACATGCTCAACACCATGTTTGGTTCCATGCAAGAAGATGACGACCTGTTCGATGGATAAGCAGACGACATCCGTGTCGCGCGACACGGCGCTCGAAGAGCAGATTCGTAAGCTCAACGCCATCGGCATTGCGCTTTCGCAAGAGCGCGATCTAAACAAGTTGCTCGAAGGTATCGTGCGCCAGGCCAGGCACTTCACCCATGCCGACGCCGGCAGTTTGTACATTCGTGAAGGCAACCGGCTTAATTTCACCGTCGCCCAAACGGCTTCTCTGCAGAAACGGGACGGTGAAACCCAGCCGTTCAAGTCGTTCTATCTGCCTCTCAGCAAGCAAAGCATCGCTGGCTATGTCGCGCTCACCGGCGAACTGCTCAACATTGATGATGTTTATGAGATCCCTGCCGACGTCGAATATCAAATCAATAAAAGGTATGACCAGCAGAACAACTACCGGTCTAAATCCATGCTGGTTGTGCCGATGCGGGATCCGGCTGGAAGTATTCTCGGCGTCCTGCAACTGATAAACTCGATGACCAGTGACGGGACCGTGGTGCCGTTCGAAAGCGAGTACGAGAGTTTGATCCTTTCGCTGGCTTCGCAGGCTGCAGTGGCCATTCGCAATGTCATGCTCATCGAGGATATCCGGAACCTGTTCAAGTCGCTCGTGCGTTATTCCGCCAAAGCGATCGATTCCCGTAGTCCGCACACGGCAGGCCACTCCGGCAGAGTCGCGAAGTACTCGGTGCGGATGGCGCAGGCGATCAATGAAGAGACTGATGGCCGTCTCGCAGGTGTTCGGTTTTCTCCCGAGGAAATCGAGGAGCTGCGGATGGCGGGCTGGCTGCACGATATCGGCAAGATCGGCGTGCCGGAAAGCGTCCTGGAAAAGGTCAATAAGCTTACCGACGTTGAAATAGAGCTCATCCGGCAAAGATTCGAGAGCGTCAAGCACGGGATTCAGGCGCGTTTCCTTGAGAAGAAGGTGGAGGCGCTGACTTCCGGAAACGGTCTTGCGGCAGCGCTCCCGGGCATGAGCGAGGAGGTCTGCCGGCGGCTGAGCGACATCGACGATGCCTTTGCTTTTATCACTCGCGTCAACGTTCCCGGCCAGCTCTCAGAGGATGACTGTGTTCGTCTTCGCGAATTGTCTGAACGAACCTACGTCGACGTCAGCGGCCAGACGTGCCAATTCCTGACCCGTCACGAGTATGAAAACCTCTCGGTAGTCAATGGCAATCTGACCGTAAAGGAGTACCGCGAAATTCAGGCCCACGTGACCTACACGCTGGACATTCTTGAAAAGATTCCTTTTACCAGCGATTTGAGGAACATTCCAAAGCACGCGGCAGCCCACCACGAGTATCTCGACGGCAGCGGCTATCCGCTGGGGCTTCGCCGTGAGGAGATCAGTCTGCAATCGCGGATCCTGTGCATTGCCGACATCTACGATGCTTTGAGCTCACCGGATCGGCCTTATAAGAAAGCGACGCCGCTCGGCCGCACCCTGGAAATATTGCGCCACGAGGCTGAGTCAGGTAAACTCGACGCCGACATCGTGGATCTGTTTATTCGCCGTCGGCTGTATGAAGGCCGGGCATCTGACGAAGATGACGAATAGCTTTTCGAGGAGCACATTTGCCACGCTCAATCCCTGAAACAAAGGTCGACGAGATCAGGATGGCGACCGACATCGTCGACCTGGTGTCGGCTTATGTGACGTTGAAGAGAAAAGGGCAGAACCATTTTGGTCTCTGCCCTTTTCACAACGAAAAGACTCCGTCGTTCAGCGTGAACGAGGATAAGCAGATCTTCCACTGTTTTGGCTGCGGCGCCGGCGGCAATGTCTTTACCTTTCTCATGCGCCACGAGGGCGTGAGCTTTCCCGAAGCTGCGCGGATGCTGGCGCAGCGCGCCAATATCGACCTGGACTGGGAGGAGAAGGACGACGGCCAGGCCAAGGAGAACGAAGCCCTTTTCCACATAAGCGAGTTTGCGGCGCGCTGGTTCCAGCAGATGCTCTTCGAACCCGCCGGCGCAAAGGCTCTGGAATATCTGCGGAATCGCGGGTTCAGCGTCGAGGCCATCAAAGCGTTTCAGCTCGGCTATGCCCCCGACAGCTGGGATGGCCTCATCCGCGAGGCGACTCGCACGGCCAATGATCTTTCCACATTGGTCAGCGCGGGTCTCGTCCTCGAAAAGGAGGGCGGGAAACGCTACGACCGCTTTCGCGACCGCATCATGTTTCCGATTCAAAATCTCTCAGGCCGCGTGATAGCCTTCGGGGGCCGGATTATCCAGGATCAGCCGAATGCTCCCAAGTATGTGAACTCGCCGGAAACGCCCATCTACGAAAAGAGCAAAGTCCTTTACGGCCTGTTCCAAAACCGGGATGAAATCAGGCGGATGGATAAGGCGATCTTCGTCGAGGGTTACATGGACCTGCTGAGCTTGCAGGCAGGAGGCATCGGCAACGCGGTAGCGACTTCTGGCACCGCGCTGACCCAGGAGCAAGCCGCCTTAATTCGGCGTTACACCCACAATATTTTGCTGATGTACGACAGCGACTCCGCCGGCTCTGCCGCGACCCTGAGAGGGGCCGACATCCTTATTGAAAATGGCCTGGAAGTCTATGTGGCTACTTTACCGGAAGGTCATGACCCCGACAGTTTCATTCGGGAATTCGGCAGGGAGGCGCTGGAAGACCGGGTTGAGCAGGGGCAGCACGTGTTCGAGTTTAAGTTGAACCGGCTCGTCGGCCAGACGCCGGAAAAACGTGGCCTTGGAATCAGAGCGCTGCTGGAGTCGGTCGCCAGGATCAAAGACCGGATTCAGCGCAGCCTCGTCGTCTCCAGGATCGGGGAGCGATTGCACGTCAGCGAGGAGGACCTTTGGGCCGAATTGCAGAAAGTGCTTCGCCAGAAGGGAGGGCTGGCCAGCCAGCCGGCCAGCATCGGGCAGCGACTCAACGATTTGCCGCGTGTCGGAAGGCGCAGCAAAACCGACAAAGCGGTCGATGACCTGGTCAGTATTTTACTCCACGATTGGCAGGTCGCCGACCTGGTTTTCGAACGTCTCGATTTTTCGACGATCGAGAAGCACAAGTTTCTGCCTGTGCTCGATTTTCTGAGAAATCAGCACCGCGGCGGCCACTACCCGGTCGAGGCCGATTTGCTGCATCACTTTCGCGACGTCGAGACCACCCAGTTCATCGTGGCTGAAATGAACCGGCAGTGGGAGAATCTGGACGTGAAACGCTGGGCCAAGGACTGCCTGGACACGATTCGCTCCGAACGCCTGCAAACAGAGATCGAGTCCCTGCGCGAGGAACTCCGGCAGTTCCAGGGAGACCCGGAGCGGCGCAAGGAGTTGCTGCAGCGCTGCATGCAACTGGAAAACGAGAAAAAGGCGCCGTAACTCCGGAATTCCCATTCCATTCCCGCCGGCCATCCGATACGTCCGCAACATCGAGCCTTCTGTTCATCTTCGGGCTGAACAATGCAAAAATGTAAAAAAAAGCTTGACTCTTTCTGTTGGAATTGTTATATGCCTGAAAGCGCTTCCAATTTGAGGAAATTTTATTTCGCCTCTCTGTGGAAGCGGTTCCAGTCTGCTCCGTTGGTTTTTACTGTTGTCTTAAATTATCCTTTCTGTTGCTCTCCGGACAGCAGAACCCAATCTGGACGAAGGTGATCGAGTGGCTACGATCTACGATGTCGCCAAAAAAGCCGGTGTTGGCATCGGGACGGTTTCCCGCGTGCTCAACAAGAAGCCGCACATTTCCGAGAAGACGCGGCTGCTTGTCGAGAAGGCGATTTCTGACCTGGACTTTCAGCCGCATAGCATGGCGCGCAATCTGGCCCGACGCCGTACGAACACGGTCGCCTGCATCATTCCTTTCTTTACCGGCTTCTTTTTTGTACAGCTCCTCAGTGGCATACAACGCAAGATCACGCACTTCGAAAAGGACCTGATTCTCTATAGTGTAGACTCGACTATCAAGAAGGAGACATTCCTGAGCAGGGTTCTCAAAGAGCATCGCGTCGACGGTGTGCTCTATGTCTCCCTGGAAATATCGGATGCGGACGCGGCGCGTTTTACCGACCACGATTTCCCGATCGTTCTCGTCGACAGTTACCACCCGGATCTGGATTCCATTAAAGTCGACAATGTCGGCGGCGCAGTCATGGCCACGAATCATCTCATCGCGCTCGGCTACAACCGGATCGCCATGATTGATGGCCAGCTCAAGAGTGTGCCGGCGAGGTTGCGTCTTGCCGGCTACAAGAACGCCCTTGAGAATAGCGGCATCCCGTTCCGCGACCGATATTTTATCGCGTGCGATTTTGCGCGTGAAGCCGACGGCTTTAACCAGGAGGGCGGTTACGCAGCCATGCAGCAGTTGCTTGCGCTCGGCGATGACCGGCCCGACGCGGTCTTTGTTTCCAGTGACATTCAGGCGATCGGCGCGATGCAGGCGATTCGGGAGCAGGGATTGCGCATTCCCGAGGATGTCGCCGTGGTCGGATTCGACGATATCGAGCTCGCCCGCCACGTCGGGCTGACGACTGTGCGCCAGCCGACCATCGAGATGGGAGAACTGGCAGTCGAGAGACTGGTACAGCGAATCGATGGCCGTCCCGCGGTTGATTTCCAACAAAGACTGGGCACGGAAGTCATCGTGCGCGATACCTGCGGTGCCAAGCTGCGGTCGGCCGTAGTGTGAGCGGGTGTTCGCGTCTTACGACGCTTGTTTGACAGACATTTGAGAGAGAAGCAAATTCGTTTCTTAACGAGGGGTTTAAGTTTATGAGATTCCGGAAGATGGTGGTTGGCGGTTTCGTTCGGGCCTTTCTGCTAACGGTCGCAATGACCGGAACTGTTCTGGCTGGCACCACGGGGAAGATTGCCGGGAGAGTGACCGAAGCTGAAAGCGGTGAAGCGCTGCCAGGAGCGAACATTATTCTTGAGGGAACGGGTACCGGGGCCGCGGCCGATCATGACGGCCGGTTCGTCATTCTTAATATCAGCCCCGGCACATACTCGCTCAAGGCGACGATGATCGGCTACGGAAGTGTTACCATTCAAAACATTCGGGTGTCCATAGATTTGACCACCAAGGTGGATTTTGTTCTGAACTCCCAGGTCGTCGATATTGGCGAAGGCGTGACGATTGTAGCCGAACGCGAATTGGTGCAAAAAGATCTGACGGCCTCGACTGCCGTTATCGGAACGGAGGAGATTTCAAGTCTGCCAATCGCCGAGTTGAGCGAGGCCATCGAATTGCAGGCCGGCATCGTTTCCAGTCAAGGCGCATTGCATATACGTGGCGGTCGGGCAGGCGAGATTGGATACTGGATCGACGGAATTCCGGTGACCGATGTCTTCGACGGCGGCACCGTGATCGATTTCAACAAGGACGCAGTGCAGGAGCTGCAGGTGATCAGCGGCGCGTTCAACGCCGAGTATGGACAGGCACAGTCCGGGATCATCAACATCGCGACCAAAGAGGGAAGCAATGATTTCGGCGGCTCCATTTCAGCTTACGCCGGTGATCATCTCAGCAGCAACAGTGAGATTTTTAGAGGGATTGACACGTTCAAGCCCTTTGATACTCGTGACTTCGAGTTGTCATTGCACGGGCCGCTGATCCCCAACAAGCTGTTCTACTTCGCCAATGCCCGCCTCATTCATCGTGGGGGCTGGATGAGAGGAAAACGCAAGTTTCTGCCGAATTTTGCCGTAGTCGGAATCGCCAGCGATGAAACCGGTCAGCCGGTGCTCGCCGCGGACGGAACCTTCCAGCTGATCCCCAGCGACTCAACGGCGTTCGGCGACGGCAAGATCGTCGATATGAACGGTAGCCGCGAGATATTTACCCAGGCCAAGCGGGTGTACAAGTTCACGCCGTCTCTGAAGCTCGCCTACACCTACCTGCGGAATGATGACGATTTCCGGGAATTCAGCGGTATTGACAACGAACGCAGCTTCGCCCTAAATCCGGACGGCGCGCGCAGGAAGTTTCGACTGGGCAACACGCACATCGCCAAGTTGACGCACGCTCTGAGCTCACGCACCTTCTATGATAT
>CAZTNL010000087.1:0-8505 GCA_964614885.1 uncultured Calditrichaceae bacterium
TGTTTCTACCTCGGCAAAGTTTTCGACATCGTGGCACGAAAGGCAGTTGACATTCTGGTGGCGACCTTCGAGCTGAAACTTTGTCTGGGTGTGGTCGAAATGAATCTCCTTGAAAGTGGCGGGCACATGGCAGCTTTCGCAGGCAAAATTCAGGACTTTGTGCGGGTGTTCCTTACCCTGCGGCAGCGGCGCCGGTGCCTGCGCAGCGCCCGGACGGCTGAGAATCGCTCTGAGGATAGGCTCCGTGACAAAGGCCGAAGTTGCGGATTCCGCCGCAACCACGGTTGCGGGCAGTAAGAATTGCGCCAATGCCGAACGCTGGTTCGTCGCTCCCTCATGGCCGACCCGCGTCAGGCCCGTAGAGAAAACCAGCACAGCACCAACAACTCGCCACCACGAACATCCGGTTCTTTGCAGTTGCATGACCAGCCCCTTAGTTGATATTCTTGTTTTCCTGCCCTTGTACGTGACAGGTTGCGCATGCAGGGTTTATCGGTTTATACAGGGTGAAAATGGCTGACTTAACCTGAACGCGAACATGGCATTGCTCGCAAGCGACGTTTCGGTGCGCGCCCTCCAGCCTGAAGCGCGAATCCCGATCATGGATGAATTTCAGCTCGTTCCACGCGGCCGGACTATGGCAGGTATCGCAGCTTTTCTTTTGTACGCCGCGGGAGAATTGTCCGGCATGCGGTGTTTCGTGGCACACTTCGCACGCAAGACTCGCGAAAACGAACTGCCTCACCTTCTGGCGACCACGCGTGGTCACCATTTTGTGACATGCCACACAGGGCGCGGCCATGTGCGAGCCGACCAGCGGGAACCGGCTCTTTTCGTGTTCGCCGATTCCGAAATTCGCGGGCACGAATCCCTGCTCCTGGTGACAACTCTCGCAACGCCCGCCGTCGGCGCGAATCGCAAACTGACCCGCATGGGCGTCCTTGTGGCAGTCGCTGCACTTTTCCGATTTCAGCGGGGTGAGCATGCTGCCGCTGGTGTGGCACTTGGTGCACTCGACCGTTTGATGCCGGCCGCGCAGCACAAAGCCCGTGCGGGAATGGTCGAAGTTCTTCGGGCCGGAGTTGATGCGGCCCATGAGTTTCCAGCCGCTCTCACTGTGGCAACTGGCGCAGTTGACCCCGAATTTCCCTTTATGAGCGTCCTTGTGGCAGGACCCGCAAGTGTCGAATTTCAGCGGCTGCATCACGTTGCCGCTCACATGACATTTCTTGCAATCGAGGCCGGTGTGCTTCCCTTTCAGCGGAAAGCGTGTGCGCGAATGGTCGAAGCTGGACTTGTTCATCTGGTGCCAGCCGTCCGTGGTGTGGCAACTTTGACAGAAGGCGCCGAACTGCCCTTTATGAACATCTTTATGGCAGGCTCCGCAGGTTGCGAATTGCAGGCCGGTGAATTTCAGGAAGAATTTCCTGCCGCCGGCCTCGAGTGGCTTGGCGGGAACCGGCTTGTGACATTTGGCGCAATCGACGGAAAGGTGCTTTCCGGTCAGGCCGAATTTGGTTTTGGCGTGGTCGAATTTTTGCGCTGGTTTCCAGGCCTTTTCGGTATGGCACTTCAGGCAGTCGGCGCCCAGTTGTCCGCGGTGTTCATCCCCGTGGCAGGCCAGGCAGTCGTCTTTAAGGCCGAGGAAGGTCTTGTGAAGGTCCATCTTAGGCTGCAATTTCTTCAAATCCACCTGAATAAACTCTGGTTTGTGGCACTTTTCGCAATCCGTTTGCGCGTGCTTTCCTTTGAGGACAAACCCGGCTTGCTCGTGTTTGAAATTCTTCTGACCGTCCGGCCAGTTGATCAACTTGAACTTGCGGCCTGCGTGCTCGCTGTGGCACGTGAAGCAGGTTTCCCCATCGACGGTCACGGCCTTGTGGTGCAGGCCGCGCCTGGCCTTCAGGTGTAAATTGATTTCGCTGTGGCATTCCAAACATTTTTTCGCGCTCGGGCCCCCGCCCAACTCGTGGCATTCGACGCAATTGATGATACCCTCGATCTCTGCATGCGGCGCCGCCAGTTTACCGGGAGAGATTTGCGCAAATAGCTCCGCCGAAACCAACAGGATAAAACCGAGGAGAAGGCCCGGCACCCGGATAAATGGCCGTACTCCCTGTTCTCCGGCACTGCCGGAACGCCCGCTCAAAATATCCATCTGTACCCGAAAGTAACCGCCACCATAACGTGGACGAACATGATGATGATCATCACGTATGCGAACGGCTTGTGGATGACATGCCAATAGTGAAAAACCTGGTTCGCCGTATCGAGGCATGCCTTTTTTCTCAACAGCAGCGATTTTTGTTTGACGATGTGCATGACCTGTGCAAATATCTCGGGAGGGATGCGCAGGTTTTGCGCACGAATCTCCCGTTTGAGTTTGTTCAGCAAGAAGGGACGTTTCAGATCGTTTGCCATGATCTTGAAAAGGGCTGACAACCCGTTTACCGAATCGATGGCCTGCATCTCCGAGATTTTCTGGATGCGTTGTTGTACTGAAGCGGTGAGTTTGTACTTTTCCCCGAGTTGTTTGCTCATCGCCTGATCTTTGGCTGCTATCTGCTCCAGGCTCAGGGTGGCGCCTGAAGGGTCGCGCGGAATCTGCATGTATATGTATCTGCCGAGGATACCGCTGAACATGACGGCGAGCATCGAAAAGTAACTGATGGAAACGATACCGTTGAATTTCATCGCCGTGTGCAGCGTGATCAGGACCGGGCCCATGATGCCCAGAAAAATATGAATGTTCAACCAACGGCGCATCGGACCGAAGCGGAGGAACAGCCTCTCGCGTTTGCGCGCAGAGTACAGAAAAAGGAGCAGTACCATGCTGGTGCCGATGATGCCAAGCCCGTGGCCCCAAAAGCCGCCGGGTTTCAGAAGATAGTGCAGCATGTGGTGCGGCCTGTCGACCAGGGGCAGCGCGTAGTAACTACGTCCGTAGTAGAAGACCGCAGCGGCGAAAACGAAGCCGGCGGCGTATGCCAGAAAGGTGAAGACCTTGAAAAATAGTTTCATCGTTCTCCATATTTGGTTTCGATTTCGATGCCGATCTTTGCCAGGAATTTCGACGGCAGCTCGCCGCCCGCGAAAACGAAAACATAATCTTCAGGCAAGTATCCTTCCTTGCCGTCCTTGGTCAGGATGACCTGATCGCCCCGGATTTCCTTGACCGTCGAATTGAAAATCACGTGAACCTGGCCCGACTTCATGGCCTTTTCGATCCGCGTCTGGTTCATTTCCTTGATGCGGCTGAAGACTTCCTTGCGGTAGGACAAGGTTACTTTCGTGCCTTCCTGCTCCGACAGCGACATCGCCGCTTCGATGGCGCTATCGCCTCCACCGACGACAAGTACCTGTTTCTTCTTGTATTGCTCCGGCTCGATGAGCTTGTAAGCGACTTTCGAGGAGTGCTCGCCCGGAACCCCCAACTTGCGCGGCGTGCCGCGGCGGCCGATCGCCAGCAAAACCCGTTGCGCCAGGTACTGCTGTTTCGCAGTCTTGACTTCAAAATAGCCATTCACGCGCTGAACGTCTTCGAGCTTTTCATGCGTGTTAATGCCAATCCCGGTTTTCTTGATGATCGTCGACCAGAGGTCGAGAAGTTCTTCCTTCTGGATTTCGCGGAACTTGCACTTACCGTAGAGCGGAATATCCATCGGCTGCGTCATCACCAGTTTCTGGCGCGGATAACTGAGGATCGTTCCGCCGACATCGTCCTGATCGAGGGTGATGTAGCGCAGTCCCTGCTTTTCGGCCTGCAGAGTGGCGGCCAGCCCAGCCGGGCCGGCGCCGACGATGGCCACATCGTACGCCTCAGGATATTTCTTGCTCAGGTTTTGCGACAGGTACTGCACCGCCTCGCCGCCCTGCGTGATCGCGTTCCGGATCAAACCCATGCCGCCGAGCTCGCCGGCGATGAAAATGCCGGGCACGTTGGTCTCGAAATTCTCCTTTACGTGCGGAATCTCGACCCCGCGGCGAGCCGTTCCGAATACGAGCTCGATGCCGTCGACCGGGCACGCCGCGTAGCAGGCGCCGTGGCCGATGCATTTCGTCGGCGTAACCAGCTCAGCTTTGCCGTTGACGATTCCGATGATCTCGCCTTCCGGACAGGCCGATACACAGGCCCCGGTGCTGATGCAGCGGTTCGCATCGATGATCGGGTGCAGCGACACCGGCTCCATGAGACCTGACTGTGTCGCTTTCGTCAGTTTCTCGCGCGCCGATTTCTCGTGTTTTACGTTCCGATAAATGTAGACAGCCGGAATGGCTATCGTGATCGTAATTGCAAAAACATTTATGAAATGCTCGTACAATTTTGACCTCCTCGAATTATAGCAGTGATTCTACCACACCGTTACCAATGACTGTTGCTGCTTAGCAATAATTATGCCGCCAAAGTCGCTCGCAGCTGGCATCACTCTCTTCTTTGCTTTATCGGCAGAATTGACTAACTTGCTGCACCCGTGCGCAGTCAGATAGTGACGAAGGCTGGTGGCAGCAAATCGGCTCTATTACTAATCATCGGAGATCAGCGTTAAGATAGTGCTTATTCGGAGAGAATCAACCTTTTAATTTCAAACTGACCTGTCAGGAGGAGCTACGTGAAGCGCGTGACCGGCATCGGCGGCGTATTTTTCAAATGTGAGAGCCCGGAGGAAATGCGGGCCTGGTACAATCCACGCCTCGGGCTGAAAACCAACGAGTATGGCTCGTTGTTCGAGTTCCGCCTGAGCGATTCTCCGGAAAAAAAGGGCTACTTACAGTGGAGTCCTTTTGCAAAAACCACGAAGTACATGGAACCCTCGCAGAAGGAGTTCATGATCAATTATCGCGTCGAGAATCTGGAAGAGCTTCTGGCGGCGCTGGTCGAGGAAGGTGTCGAGGTGATTGGAGAGATGGAGGTCTGTGAGTACGGAAAGTTCGCCCACATCATGGATCCCGAGGGCCATAAAATCGAACTATGGGAACCTGTGGACGCTGTTTTCACTAAAATGAATGAAGGCAACACGACTCAGTAGGTGGCGTGATTCGTCGGCAACCAAGCCGGCCGCCGCACCTTGGTGATGCGTGCTGCGCTTCTGCGAGATACGTGCCGAACAAGCTCAGTGAGGTGCCGCCATGAAAGATGTATTGGAACGTCTGCCCCTCGAAAAACTCGTTTCCAGACAAATACGGCTTTGGGAGGGAAACCGGTTGAAACGCCGGACGGCATCAGCCGGACGGCAAAAGCCATGCATCACCCTTTCCCGGGAAATGGGCTGCCCGGGTTTACAACTGGCCGAGGCGCTCGCTTCCAGGCTGGAGTGGTCCGTCTACGACAAGAGTCTTGTCGAACACATCGCTGCCAATGCACACGTGCAGAAACGGCTGGTTGAGAGTTTCGACGAGAAGACGCAGAATGAGATCCACAACTGGGTGGCGACGCTCATCGACCGCTCTGCCCTCGGCAGCGACAAGTATTTCAAGCACCTGGTTACGGTCATGACCAGCATTGCCCGGCACGGGGAGGCGATCATCATCGGCAGGGGCGGCAACTTTATTCTCGATTCCGCCCGGACGCTGAGAATTCGCCTGGTAGCGCCGCTTTCGGCGCGCATCCGGAACGTGATGCAACATCGCAATATCGGCCAGGAAGAAGCCGAGGCCGTGGTGCGCGTTGCCGATCTCGATCACGCCGCCTTCATCCGGCGTTTCTTCCACCGGCGTTCCGTGTCCCCAGCCGATTTCGACATGACACTCAACCTGGAATCCTTAACGCTGCCCCAGGCTGCGGGTATCATCGTTGCGGCTGTCGACGAGCGATTTCCACAGTCGTTGAACTGAGGCGCCGTAGCCGCAATTTCAGTCCGACTGGTGAAACCGGAAACCGTTGAGCGGATAGCCCACTTGTCTGCTCACCGCAACTGTTCGCTGACGAAACGCTCGACGAAACCGTCGGCGGGATTGGCCAGAATCGCATCCGGCGTCCCGCATTGCACGAGCCTGCCCTGGTTTAAGATGATCATGTTGTCCGCCAGTTTCACGGCTTCCCGCAGATCGTGGGTCACCAGAATCGTGGTTCTCGGACTCAACTTTTGGATCTTGATGAATTCGTCGTGAATGCCGGAGCGGGTGATGGGATCGAGCGCTCCGAACGGCTCATCGAGGAGGAAAAGCCTGGGGTCCAGCATCATGGCGCGGCAGAGGCCAACGCGTTGCTGCTCTCCGCCGCTAAGCATGTATGGGTACTTATCCCTATAGCTTAACGGCAACTCCACGAGTTGCATGAGGGTGTCGAGCCGTTCCTGGAGACGCTCTCGCGGCCACTTGCCGAGCCGCGCAAGCAGGGTGATATTCCGCTCAACGCTCATGTGGGGAAACAGGCCAGTACCCTGAACAGCATATCCTATCTTCAGGCGCAGGTTGGCAAGATCGCCGTAGTCAATACCTTCACCGAACAGAAAAATGTGGCCGCTGTCGGCTTTGACCAGACCGTTGATCGATTGCAGGAGGGTCGACTTGCCGCTGCCGCTCGGGCCGATGACCGCCGTCGTGCAGTTGGCGGGGAACTCGAGGGAAATGTCGTTGAGAACGACGTTTTCCCCGTATGCTTTGCAGACGCTTTGGAACCTGACCGGGCTCATTTGCGTTTCGGCGATTTGTTCAGGCAGGCCGCATCAGGTTCAGGCTGAACCATTCGTTTCCATCGTACCAGGCGTTTTGTAGCTGAAATCCGTTCATCGCCGCCATGGCCTCGATGACTTCCTTCGAGTATTTGTGCGAGTTTTCCGTGTGAATGCGCTCCCCGGCGGCAAAAGCGACCGTGCGATCGAGCCGGGCGATGGGCACGCGCTGCTCGCGGTCACTTACAAGGTAGAGCTCTACGCAGTCCGTTTCTTCATTGTAGATCGCCTCATGGTGAAAGGCGTTTAGGTCGAACTCGCCGCCTAGCTCCCGGTTGATACGTTCCAGTAAATTCAGATTAAACCGCGCCGTCACGCCCTGGGCGTCGTCGTAAGCGGCCAGAAGAATGTCGGCTGGCTTCACCATGTCCATTCCTATCAAGAACCTGTCGTGCGACGCCATGCTCGCACGGACCTGGCGGAGAAAGGCTTCCGCGTCGGGCTGCTCAAAATTGCCGATGCTGGAACCGAGGAAAATGATGAGCTTTGGACGACGGGTGCGTTTGCCTAAAGACTGCAGGGCGGTCGAATAGTCCGAGACCAGCGCCGTAATCTGCAGCTGTGGGTAGAGATCCAGCAGGACGCTGGCGCTTTTGATAATCATGGTTCTGGAGATATCGATGGGCAGATAGTGCAACGGGCGCCCACCGGCGAGAAACGCCTCGATCAGCAACCGGGTCTTGGCCGATGAACCGCTTCCCAGCTCCACTAGCTCAGCCGTTTCGTCCACCGACTCGACGATTCGGCTCGCGTGGTCGACTAGGATGGTCCGTTCAGTGCGCGTCGGATAGTATTCGGGCAGTTCGGATATTTGTTCGAACAGCTGCGAACCGACCCTGTCGTAGAGGAACTTGGGCGAAAGTCGTTTCGGCGCGGCGGTCAGACCATTCAAGACGTTGGCGGCAAACGGCTCCGACGATTTTTCCTTGCGTGAAATCTTAACCTTGAGCCGACTTTTCGCCGACACCTCGATCGTGTCGAAATCCATTGTCAAATCTCCTGTTCTGGCAAAAGACTACCCTGTCGATATCAACGATAATGGAGGCAAAAAAAATCCATTGCCCTGAATATGCGCAAACACGATTGATAAATCAACCCAATAAATGGCGAACGCGGCACGGCAGCCGGGACGCGCGCCAATCCTGTCAGGAGAGAAAATTTCAGACGGCCGCGCTGAAGACCGCAGCCGTCGGGCTGGAATTCAAAAGGTTTGGTGGAGACGGCGGGAATCGAACCCGCGTCCGAAGGACAGTTACTGACAACATCTACATGCTTAGTTTCTTGCTTGGCTCTCGCCGCGACGGGTGCAAGCAACAAAACCTTTCGCGGCCAGCTTGAAGAAATTCGTCAAGACGCCTCAAGCAAACGTCAGGATATAGCCACAAAATCGACGCCAATTCCGGACACCGTGGCCAAGCCCGGAGAGGCGGGTTGCTTAAACTAGTTAAGCAGCCAAAGCGTACGCATAATTATCTGCGTTTAATTATGTTTTCCAGTTGTTTAGCGAGGACCCGGAAGAACCTCGGCATGCAGTCATCAGCTTCTCGACCCCCGTCGAAGCCATGTCGTCCCCAAAAAGAGCGTGCTAAAATAAAGCGATATTTTCCCTGATTGTCAAGCACTACGTTCAGTAGTTGCTCGAGGAGAAATTCTGGGTCACGTAGATGACATCGATGTCGTCAACCCGCGAAGGGCAAACGCCGACGCCCAGGAATCTAAAATTTCGGTCCAGAATATTGTGCCGGTGTCCGGTGCTGTTGAGGAGCCGGCGCACCAGGTCCTGCGCGAATTCTCCGTACGTATATTCGGAGCCGAAATTTCTCCAGCCGTAGCG
>CAZTNL010000088.1:0-8469 GCA_964614885.1 uncultured Calditrichaceae bacterium
ATGCTCTTCGTCGGCAACGACATCGTCGACCTGCGGCGGCAAGGGGTATCCGCAAAATGGCAGGACGCGCGGTTTCTGAACCGCGTTTTTACGCAGAAGGAACGCGAGGCCATTCTCTCCGCCAGGATGCCGTCCCGGACTTTCTGGTGCCTGTGGGCCGCGAAAGAAACCGCGTACAAAGTCGTCTCCAGCGCCAACGGCCCGCCCGTATTCGCGCACCGCAAGTTCGTCACCAAGCCCCCTCTGAATTGGCTCGGCGATTTGAACGATGCCGGCAAGGCGCAGGTCGTTACCTCTTATGCAGGCACCGACCTGCTCGTTGAAATCGACGCCAGCGCCGACTTTGTTCATGCCCACGCGTGTTTTTCACCCAACACATATCCCACAGGCCAGCTCTACCGGGATGTCAGGAAAATCTCGGACAACGACCGGGCTCAGTGGCAGGCCGGCGATGCCTGCGAGGGGGTGTTTTCCCCGGCAGAGCGCGCTTCGATCAAGCACGCAGAGTCGGCGCTGGTCCGGATTTTCTGCAAAGCGCACATCGCTGAGGTTCTCGGTGTCGGGCCGGAGCGTCTGCAAATAATCCGGCCATCGGTTGCCAACAAACCGCAGCCGCCGGCGCTGCTCATCGACGAACAGCCGGCCGATATCGGAGTCAGCCTCTCGCACCACGGAGATTGGATTGCCTGGGCTTTTGCCGTCTCCACATTCCCACGCCCCACATCCCACATGTGAACCAAACGGTTCACTCTGCCCCGTTTCGCACAAGTCTCAGAGTGCAACCATCTCCCGCTCCTTCTCTTCAACTATCGATATATCTATTTGTTTTTACAGAGAATATAAATGATATTCAGTCGGCCGAAAAGAGTTTGGCCCGGCAGTTGCCTGTTGCAGCGCCGAAATTCATCATGGTGATGGTTCGACAATCAATGTTTCGTGAAATCCTAAGAAGGAGGTTTCAAAATGAAGAAGATGTTGGCTCTCTTGACCGTTTCGGCTCTGACCGGAATTCTGGCTTTTTCCTGCTCCACCAGCGACCAGCTGACCGACCCCGCAGCAGACCCGGGTACGACGGAAAGCGTTTCTCTTGAAAAAGAATTCGGCGGCTACTCCACCAGCGACGAACCTGCCGCTTTTGGAAACAGTGACCTGCTCGCCGAATCATCGGCCGACCAGGTGGTTTCCGACACCTATGCTGCCGACACAGAAGTTATCCAGGCGCTCTCTACCGACGCTGTGACGGATAGCAGCACCGCAGCCGCCATCAAGGCCTATTTTCTGCGCATCACCTTCGGCCTGCTCGAGGGCGACTCGACGGCCACTGAAGTGATTGACTGGAGCGGCAGCGCCGAAGTCAACAAGGGCACCTTGGTCGTGCTCAAAACCATCCGTTTCGAAGACAACGATGCCATTCAACTGCCCCGCACATCCAGGCAACTGGTCGAGTTTACGGCACAAACCAAGCCGCACTTCGACGGAATGGTTCTCGCAGTCATCGATAACGATACCACCGACCAGGAAGGCACATTTACCTTCACGGCCGGCAGCTATTCGAAGACCTTCAGTTTCTCCGAGCTCGATTCGCTTGAAAGCCTCGACCCTGTTGGCAGCAACGGGCACCAGGTTTCAATCCTGAGCCGCTCCAAAGAGTACGTTCCTTTCGCAGGCGGCTTCATCACCGGCCACTGGATTAAAAGCGAACGTCACGGCGGCACCTTCCGCGGTCGTTGGATCAACAGCCTCGGCACAAACGCAGGCCATCTGCGCGGCATCTGGGGTATCAACCGCAACGGTCGCAAGGTCTTCAAAGGCAAGTACATCAACTTCAACGGCGAGTTTCGCGGCCTCATCGCCGGGGTATGGAACTACGAACAGGGTGAAAACGGTGGCACGCTGCGCGGACGCTGGGTGAACCGCAATCACGATACGACGGGCATCCTGAAAGGAAAGTTCAGAGCTGGCCGGCCAGGCGACCACCGTGGATTCTTCCATGCCCGGTACCGGAAACAAAACCACGACTGAAACACGTGGCATAGATTTTCCTCCCTCCAACCCTCAAGCGCCAACCGGGATATACCGGTTGGCGTTTTTAATTTTTCTTGCAAATCTCTCCGGGCCTTGCTATTTTCGCCAAAGCCAGGAAATTGGCCGTACGATAACTCTGCCGGACAACTTGAAGTCACGCCGGCATCAACTTTTTGACGAAAACAGTCGATATAATGGAGTCACTAGCGTCAATCCAAAAGGGATTTTAAGGAGCAAAGAATGAAGCTAACCATCATCGGAACCGGCTATGTCGGCCTGGTAGCCGGAACCTGTTTTGCCGACACTGGAAATGAAGTCATCTGCGCGGACGTCGACCAGGACAAGATCGATGCCTTGAACAAAGGAATCATGCCCATCTACGAGCCGGGGCTGTCGGACATGGTCCGGCGCAATGCCAACGAAGACAGGTTGTCCTTTACAACCGATGTCAAGGCGGCTATTCAGAATTCGCAAATCATTTTCATCGCAGTGGGCACACCGCCGGATGAAGACGGTTCGGCCGATCTGAAACACGTCCTTTCGGTGGCGCGGGATATTGGCAGGTACATGAACGGCTACAAGGTGATCGTGGACAAGAGCACCGTGCCCGTCGGCACGGCCGAAAGAGTAGAAGCTGAAATCAAGAAACACACCGACCAGCGTTTTTCGGTGGTGTCCAATCCGGAATTCCTCAAGGAAGGTGCCGCCATCGATGACTTTTTGCGGCCCGACCGGGTCGTCATCGGCGCCGAGGATGAAGAGGCGATGGAAATCATGAAAGACCTGTATCGGCCCTTTGTGCGTTCCGGTAAGCCTATCATCGAAATGGACAGGAGAAGCGCCGAGCTGACCAAGTACACCGCAAACGCCCTGCTGGCCACCAAGATCTCCTTCATCAACGATATTGCCAATCTGTGCGACGCCGTCAATGCCGACGTCGAGATGGTTCGCAAGGGTATCGGCACCGACAGCCGCATCGGCCCGAAGTTTATCTATCCCGGCACCGGCTACGGCGGGTCCTGCTTTCCCAAAGATGTGAAGGCCCTGCTGAAAACCGCGTCGGATTTCGGCTGCGAGCTCAACATTGTGAAGGCGGTCGAGACGGTCAACGAGCGTCAAAAGACCATCCTGCTGCAGAAAATTCTGCGCTATTTCAACAACAGCGTTGAAGGCAAGACGTTTGCCATCTGGGGTCTCGCCTTTAAGCCCAAAACCGATGATATGCGGGAAGCTCCGGCTATCAGCATGATCAAAGAACTGACGAAGCAGGGCGCCCGAGTGCATGCGCACGACCCCGAGGCGCTCGAAGAGGCCGGCCGTACCTTTGCCGTTCAGATCGGAAAAGAGCTGACTCTGTTCGAGAAACGCTATGACGCATTGGAGGGCGCAGACGCATTGGTCATCATGACCGAGTGGAACGCCTTCCGCGAGCCGGACTTCTATCTGATCAAAGAGTCGCTGAAATCGCCGGCAATTTTCGACGGCCGCAACCTCTACGATCCCGCCCGCATGAAACGGCTCGAGATCGACTATTTCTCCATTGGCCGACCGCGGTTGAACGGAAAGTTGTAGCGAAATAACCCACACCTTTTCAAATCTTTAGGGCGCTTTTTCAGAAAGCGCCCTTATTTTTTCCCCATCCCGGGCCGGCAGCGATGACGGCCGTGCCAGGTGGGGCCCGAACTCGCCGCAGGAAAGCCGCTCAATTTTGGCCGACCGTCCTTGATCTTCGCAATTATTTTTCTTACCTTTCAGACCGTCCTCTTCAGGAGATTCGGGTGGTAATCGTCAGCAAACTCGTTCGATAAGGAGTAGTGTATGGCCCCGGCCAAACAGGTTGCGAAAAGCAGAAAAAAAACCGCCTCTTCAAACGGCAAGTCGCGACTTCGCAAGTTTGAGGCCAATAAAGCTCAGGCTATCAGGGACTACCGCCTGGCTTTCAAGAGCCGGCAAGCGAGCCTTCTCGGCCGCAGAGAAGTCATGGGCGGCAAAGCCAAGTTCGGTATCTTCGGAGATGGTAAGGAAGTCGCCCAAATCGCCATGGCCAAGGCGTTTCAAAAGGGAGATTTTCGCTCGGGTTACTATCGCGACCAGACGTTTATGTTTGCAACCGGCATGTCCGACATCAGCGAGTTCTTCGCACAACTGTATGCGGATGCAGATGTTGAGCGCGAACCGGCAACCGCCGGCCGCGCCATGAACAACCACTTCGCGACCCGCAGTCTGAACCCCGACGGCAGCTGGAAACGGCTGACGGAGATGTTCAACTCGACCTCCGACATTTCTCCGACAGGCTCGCAGATGCCCCGACTCGTTGGCCTCGCCTACGCATCGAGACTATACCGGGAGCTTGACGAGCTCAAACCTTACAGCGAGTTTTCAAACAACGGAAATGAAGTCGCCTTCGGCACGATT
Source organism: uncultured Calditrichaceae bacterium (assembly GCA_964614885.1). Classification (GTDB taxonomy): domain Bacteria; phylum Zhuqueibacterota; class Zhuqueibacteria; order Oceanimicrobiales; family Oceanimicrobiaceae; genus JAJDAG01. The sequence goes on from CAZTNL010000088.1 coordinate 4,441, forward strand.
GGCAATGCCACCTGTTCCGAAGGAATGTTCTGGGAAGCTATCAACGCCATCGGTGTTCTGCGGTCGCCCGCGGTCGTTTCCATTTGGGATGACGAGTATGGCATTTCGGTCTCAAACGAACAACAGATAACCAAGCGGAATCTATCGGCGGTCTTAGCCGGATTCCAGCGGGAAACTCCGGACGGACAAGGCTATGAACTTTTCAGAGTGGCCGGCTGGGACTACCCTGAGCTGGTAAAAACTTATCTGCGGGCGGCCGAGCTTGCCCGCACTGAACATGTGCCGTGCATTATACACGTCGTCGATCTGACCCAACCTCAGGGACACTCAACCTCCGGCAGCCATGAGCGCTACAAATCGAAGGAGCGGCTCGAATGGGAAGCTGAGTTCGATTGCATCAGGAAAATGCGCGAATGGCTCATCGAAAACGGGATGGCGAGTGCCGCGCAATTGGACAAACTCGAGGCCGAAGACCTGCAGGAAGTGGTTTCTCTCCGGGACCAGGCCTGGGAGGCTTTCCAGAAACCCATTCTGGAAGAGCGGCGCGAGGTGGTCGCGTTGCTGCAGGAAGCCGCAAAGAATTCTTCGTACGGAGAAGAGCTGCAACAAATCGCTGCCCGGCTGCAAGCGGTGATGAACCCGGTTCGTCGCAGCATTGTGCCTGCTGTACGGGAAGCGCTGATCATCTGCCGTGACGTGCCGTCGACCGGCAGGGAGACCCTGGCACGCTGGAAGAAGGCATACGAGGAACAAAACCGCAAGCGTTTCGGCTCCCATCTCTACAGCGAATCCGGCGCGGCCGCGGCCCGAATCGCCGAGGTCAAACCTGAATTCTCCGAAACTTCACCGAAAGTGAACGGTTTTGAAATCCTGACCGCTTGCTTTGACGCAGCCTTCCAGCGGGAACCGCGCCTTTTTGCCTTTGGCGAAGATGTCGGCTTTCTCGGCGGCGTAAATCAGGGATTCAGAGGCTTGCAGGCAAAATTCGGGGAACTCCGGATTTCCGATACGGGTATTCGCGAATGCACCATCCTCGGGCAGGCCATCGGCATGGCCTTGCGTGGATTGCGGCCGATCGCGGAGATTCAGTACCTCGACTACGTGCTCTATGCTCTGCAAATCATGTCGGATGACCTGGCCACCCTGCACTGGCGCACCCGCGGCGGGCAGAAGGCGCCGGTCATCATACGTACGCGGGGCCACCGGCTCGAGGGCATCTGGCATGCGGGTTCCCCGATGGCGGCGTTGGTGCATCTGTTGCGCGGCATGTACGTTTTGGTTCCACGCAATATGACCCAGGCGGCCGGCTTCTACAACACGCTGCTGCAATCCGACGATTCCGCCGTGATCGTCGAGGTCCTGAATGGCTACCGGCTGAAAGAAACCTTGCCTGACAACATCGGAGAGTTCACCGTGCCGCTGGGGGTTCCGGAAGTCTTGCGCGACGGAGACGATGTAACTCTGGTTACATACGGCGCCTTATGCCGGATCGCGCTGGAAGCGGCGCAACAACTCGAGCGCGTTGGCGTCAGTGTCGAGGTGATCGATGTCCAGTCGTTGCTGCCCTTCGACACACGGGGCCGGATTCTTGAGTCTTTGAAAAAGACAAACCGCATCGTTTTCGTGGACGAAGACGTACCGGGCGGGGCGACCGCCTACATGATGCGCGAGGTACTCGAGGTTCAGTCGGGATACCAGTGGCTGGACTCTGAGCCGCGGACGATTACCGGCACGGCCCATCGCCCGGCCTACGGGTCTGACGGCGATTACTACTCCAAACCGAACGTCGAACAGATCTTCGACGCCGTGTACGGACTCATGCATGAAGCCAACCCGGATTCATACCCGGAGTTTTATTAGACACCGTTGCGTTCCTGACTTCCCGGAACGCCGCGGCCTGACAAACACAAACCCTGAAACACTTGAACAACCGAAGGGAGCTGGAAGATGGTCGACAGTTCACAGTACACTTTGTACAGCGGCGGACACGCCGGCGCCGAGGAAGCGTTTGGCATGTGCGCAGAGCGTTGGGGATGCCAGGAAGTCAACTTCTCCTATGAGGGGCACAAGATCACACGCCACAGCAATGTCATCCGGCTCACGGGAGAAGAGCTGAAGAAAGGGGACGTCAGCATGGCCATCGTTTCTCAGCACATGGGCCGCAATTATGCGGAGGCGGACAAAATTCGCCGCGTGATCCGGCAGATCTACCATATCGTCACCAACGCCGACCAGATCTTCGCAGTCGGCTGGATACTGGACAACGATACGGTCAAGGGCGGAACCGGCTGGGGCGTTGAGCTGGCCAAGTTCTTTAATCGGCCAGTGAGCGTGTTCGACCAGGAGAAGGGGCAGTGGTTTACGTGGAGCAACCGCCAGTGGCAGGCAGCCGATCCCGAAATCACGGCAAGTTCGTTTGCGGGCACGGGCACGCGCAACCTGACCTCGGACGGCCGCGATGTGATCTGCAAGCTCTTCGAGAGGTCTTTCGGACCTGCGGCAGAATAGGGCGGAGCATCAGATGCATCCTTAAGGCCTTCTATACTTCAAAGTTTTGTCGAACAGAATACCCTAGCGCCCACTCAGCCTACCGACGAAGCGGCTGACTTCGTCAGCCTCGCGCGGGCGACCGATCTGCTGGAAAAAGCGGCGCCATTCGTACAGCAGAGAGCGAAGCGAGCGTACGTCCCGCAAGTTGAGAATATCGAGGTCGAGCATCTCCCGGATGATCTTGCGGCTCTTTACCCAGTCCTTACCTTGCCAGTACTGCCTCAGAGAATTGAAGAACGCCGCCTGGGTGTTTTTTACCAAACCATCTTCGTCCGGGTAGCGGTAGACACCGTCGGCGAGCACTTCAAACGCGTCGTGGAACCGCCGCTGGTCGAAGCACTGCTTGCCCCAGTCGAAGTATAACTCCTTCTCCAAATTGATGTTCGAGCGTGAATCCCGGTTGAAATCCTGTGCCACCAGAATCATATCGTAGGCCTTACCGTAATCGCCACGTTTGCGGGCAAAATAGGCCTGATTGTAGGCCAGCAACCCCAACAACTCCGTGTTGTCGATGAGCCGGCCCTTACGATTTTCATAAGCGTAAAGACGATCGAGACCGATCTTGTAAATCTCCTTCTGGGGGTAGAATTGCGCCAGATAGTTGGAATAGGCGTTTAGATTTTTCAGAATATCAAAGCCCATCGGGTGCGTATTCTCGACGATAATCCTATCGCCGAATTCGGAAAACACGGTGTAAACATGGGTCGGGGTTTCAAAGGCCTCTGTCGGCATGCCCAGGGACTCGCAAACGTAATTGAACAGAACGGTTGCCGAGACGCAATTGTACTTCTTTCTGTCGACGATATCCAGCAGGGTGGTTGCGTTCTTTTCGTATCTCTCGTAAAGTGTCGTGCGGATGTAGTTGAAAATCTTTCCGGCCGACCCGACGTGATCGATCGGGTCGAAATGAAAACCTTCTATCCGGCTCACCAGGCTGTCGTACCAGTCCAGATAATGCTGCAAAGAGTCCCGCGTACCCACACCTGACAAGATGAAAGCCGCCTCGATGTGCGAAAAATCGTCCAGCTTCTGGTCGGAGATATCGGTGAAAAGCTGCTGCCTAAGGTCGGGCGGCGCCTGCGCCCCGGCCGTGTGCGGCCACCCCAGGCTCAAAATAACAAATAGGAGTGGACCCGCACACAGGCTCGGGACGCTGAGGCCGCGACTGCGATTTCTTCTATGATTTAGCATTACTGCATCTAACTACGCAAAAGCCGCCAAAGTTTAATAAAAGCCACATTTCCCTGCCGCCCCGGTCTCAGAGTGACATCATTGTGAGGCAACGATGGCTTTTGCAACCTGCCATGGTTACTTTTTTTATGAGGCAATCCGCAGCACCGCCCTCTTGCGGATTTTCACTTGACTTTCACGGATTATTTACTAACTTTTGCACTCGTTATTTTCGGGCGATTAGCTCAGCTGGCTAGAGCACCTGCCTTACAAGCAGGGGGTCATTGGTTCAAGTCCAATATCGCCCAC
>CAZTNL010000089.1:0-8446 GCA_964614885.1 uncultured Calditrichaceae bacterium
TCCGGTTTCGCCGGATTAGGTTTTCTCAAAACCACCGTATTGCCTCCCTTCCCAACTCTCTCCAAACAAGCAGACAGCTTGGCTGCCAGGTCGGCGACATAAGGCTCGTACACCAGATTGTCGTGGTCTCCCTCAACGGTGAAGTGCTCAATTCCGCCGGTGGCACAAGACGGCAGGCCTGTCATCGAATCCACATCGGCGCCTTCCACATGAAACATCGTTATCTTGCCGTCGTACGGGACCGGAACATAATCCCGGCCGGCCTGCCAGTTCACGATTCTCAGAATCAGCAGCTTTCTCAGGAACGAGGGCAGCGGACGATTTTCCTGACGACGGCGCGCGCAAAGGCGCTTGAAAAATTTACGCTTAACCAACTTCATGACCAGCAGACAGTGCGCGGTCCTCACCAGCGTGTTGCGCAGAAAATGTTCCTCGTCAAGCTCACCCTCCGGCCAAATCTGATCCCGGTCATCAAGGTAGTCGAAGAACGCAAGTAACGCGACTTCTTCCCCGGCAGCCCGCAACTTACGCGCGGTTTCGAACGCCACGGCGCAGCCAAAACTGTGGCCCGCCAACAGGTAGGGGCCCTCACTCTGAACCTCTTTTATCCGGGTAACGAACCGGCCTGCCATCTCTCCGACATCCGTGAGCGGTGCCACCGTGCCGTGTAAATCCTGCGGCCTGAGCGCGTAAAAAGGACGGTCGTGCCCGAGTCTGTGGGACAGGTCCCGCAGGTAGATCACGCCGCCGATGATGCCGGGCACGCAAAATAGCGGCGTGGCCGAGCCTCGCGATTGAATGGCCACCAATTCAGAACGAGAAGGTTGCCATCCCTTATCGCGTAGTGTGGCCGCGAGTTCCTCAATGGTAGCACCCGCGAGAATGGTTTCACGCGGCACGTCTTTGCCCAGTTTCTTTTTGACCGCTGCAAAGAGACGAATCGCCAGCAGCGAATGGCCGCCAAGATCGAAAAAATTATCAGTGACCCCAACAGGCTCCACCCCCAGAATCTCTTCCCAGATTTCAACGAGGCGAAGCTCGACTTCATTCCGGGGCGCCACATATGTCGACTCGTCGACCAGCCGATTCGGGCTCGGTTCAGGCAGCGCCTGCCTGTCGACCTTACCATTAACGTTTACGGGAAATACGTCCATCATGACGAAGGCCGACGGAATCATAAAGTTGGGCAATCGGTCGCGGAGAAAATGCCTGAGGCTGCCGGGCGCCGGAGATTGTCCGTCAACAGGCATGAAATAAGCCACCAGCTTCGTGTGCTCACCGACGACGGCATCCCCGCCTTCCCCAGATGCCGTTCGGGCGACGACCACCGCATTGCCTACAGCCGGATGTTGTAAGATCGTGCTTTCTATCTCGCCGAGTTCAACCCGGAAGCCGCGCAGCTTTATCATGCTGTCGTTGCGCCCGGAGAATTCAATCACACCGTCGGAGCGGCGTCTGCCGATGTCCCGCGTGCGATAAACCGGGTCGTCGAAATCGTTGTGCGTGGGATTCTGCAGAAACTTCTCGCGGGTCTTCTTTTCCTGGCGAAAATAGCCGAGCGACAGGAACTTGCTTCGGATGTAGATTTCCCCGCGAACACCATCCGGACACAGCTCACCCCGCTCGGTCAGAAACAGTATTTCCCGGCCGTCGATCGCCTTTCCAATCGGAATCGTCCTGTGCCGCAAATCCGCTTCCTTCACCCGGTGAAAAGTGGCCAGAACCGACTCTGAAGGGCCGTACAGGTTATAGAGCGCGGGCGAGTTGGGGAATTCGTGCAGCCAGGTGCGCGCCAGAGAAACCGGAAGAGCCTCACCCGAAAGAAGAAGCGCTTTCAAATCAGGGAGTGGATGTTGTCCCCCAGATTCTTTCACATCATCGAGAAGCACATCGACAACCTGGCGACAAAAACTCGGCACCATCTGCAGAACAGAGACCCTCGCTTCCCGTACCCACTGAATCAGGCTCAGCGGGTCGTGTCGCACAACGGCCTTTGCCATGCAAAGTGTGGCGCCAAAACAAAGTGAGCCGAAAATCTCGCAGTAAGAGGCATCGTAGCCGATAGAAGCCCACTGAGCGAAGCGTTCAGGAGCCACGATATCGAACTCCCGGCTTTGCCATTCAATGAACTGGCAGAAGCTTCGGTGCGACTGTACAATACCCTTGGGCCTGCCGGTCGAGCCGGACGTGTATACAATATAGGCCGGGTGTTCAGGTAAAACCGGCACATCCGGATCAGTGTCATCGCACGCGTCGATGAAATCTACGCCGTTGCCGTGCAGATCGAAGTCGGCGCACGGTGTGACCGTGTTTCCGTCCACCAGGATGAGGCGGCAGCCGCAAGCTTGCAGCGCCGGCAACAAGTCCTCGTGACGAGCGACTGATACGGCGTCGCTTATCAGGAATATCGGGCCCTCAGAGGCAACCTCTTCGATAATGGTGCCGAGCCGGTGCGTCGGGTAGTTGGGATCCAGACACACGAACACCGCCCCCGCCTTGAGAATGCCGAAAAGGGTCGAAATCTGCTGCAGACCGTTGTCCAGCATCATCGCAACCGGCCGCTGCGGCGCATTTCCGAGCGCTATCAGCGCATGTGCGATCCGATTGCTCTGGCGATTAAGCTCTTCGTAAGTTATCTGCCTATCGCCAAAAGTAACAGCCAGCGCCTCGGGCGCGGCCGAGGCGTGCTCTTCGAACAGTTGGTGGATGCAGTTTTCTTTTTGTGTCGTCAAATGTTCACTACTCAGTCGAGGCCCAGCCCGGTCGCCCAATTGCGTTTGTTGTTCTCGATAAATGTCCTCGACTTTTCGATCTCTTCGCTCATCACTCTGTCCTTTTCGAGAAAAGTGACCTCCTTCCGGAAAGCATCGAAGATCTCCTGGGTCACGGGTGACAGCCGCAACCCTTTGTTCAGCTCGGCTGCCTGCACCGCGTTCAGTAATTCGATAGCGAAGATGTACTGACAGTTTTCAAGGATCTGCTGCAGTTTGTAGCCGGAGGTGCCCCCCATGCTCACGTGATCCTCTTGCAACTGGCACGTCGGAATTGTATCTACCGAGGCAGGCGTGCACAATACCTTATTTTCATTAACTAACGCCGCAGACGTGTATTGCGTAATCATGAAGCCCGAATTGAGACCGGATTCCTCGACCAGGAAATCTGGCAGTCCCCGATTTCCCGATAGAAGCTGGTAGGTTCGGCGTTCGGAAATATTGCCCAGCTCGCTCACCGCAATGGCCAGAAAATCCATCGCCATCGCCGAAGATTCCCCGTGCAGATTTCCGCCAAAAAGAATCAGGTCCTCCTCCGGGAAGAACAGCGGATTATCTCCCACGCCGTTCAGGTCCCTCTCCACGGTGCCTTTGGCGAAATGAAATGCCTGGCGCACGGCGGCGTGCACCTGCGGGATGCAGCGGAAGGAGTAGGGATCCTGCATCGACTTGTTGCATGTCGGCAACTCAAAATGGTTGCTGCCGTCGAGCAGCCTGCAAAGGTTGGCGGCAACGACTTGCCTTTCCTTGTGCCATGACGTGGCATGGTAGACGGGGTGATAGAATGTGCGGGACGTGCTGAAAGCCTGTGAGCTGATCGCCGCCAGAACATCCGCACACTTGATCAGATCCTCGAACTCGATCAGGGAGTTTGCGGCCATCGCATCCAGATACTGAACCCCATTGGTCAGGGCGAGCCCCTCTTTCGGTTTCAGGCGCAACGGTGACCAGCCCATCTCCTGGAGAACACTGCCCGCTTCGACTATCTTTCCGCGGTAATGCACTTTCCCGAGGCCGACGAGCGGTTGCGCCAGGTGAGCCAGAGGCGCAAGGTCGCCGCTTGCCCCTACAGTGCCGCGTTTGGGAATGGTCGGAATGACGTCGTTGTTCCAGAAATCGAGCATCCTGTTCACCACATCCAGTGAGACACCCGTATGGCCGCTGCGAAAGGTCAGGAGTTTGTTCAGGAGCGCGAGCCGGGAAATACGCTCCGGAACGATTTCACCGATACCGACGGAGTGGGACAGTAACAGATTGTGCTGCAGCGTTTCCATCTCTTCCGGTTTAATCCGTGTTTCACAAAGCGAGCCGAAGCCGGTGTTCACTCCGTAGATGTACCGGTCCTCCGCCCCCTTTGCCTTGACGAACTCTGCGCCGGCGCGAATGGCCGACTCGACTTGCGGGTGCAAGCTCAATTTTGGCTGGGTTTCGACGAGGTTCCGCAGTGCGGAAGTGTCATAGAAATCAAGGGTTAGTCTGTGCTCGGATTCTGTTGATTTCATCAAACGCTCCTGTTGCTAAGAATGAGTTTTGATTTCTCCCGAACTCGTTCGTCCAGGACAAAAATCGCAATACCGTACAGTAAAACGCCCAACAACAGCTTGGGGACAACCGCGCCGCTGAAGTCCATTTTGACGAAGTGGAGGACGCCCAGGGCGCCTACCGACGCTACGATGTATTTTGCCACCGAAATAAAATTGACCTTGATGGTAAGGAACCGCGAAGACAGGAAGATGGCGAACACCATGAGAAAAACGTACGAGATCAAAGTCGCCACCGCAGCGCCGACCAGGCCCATCGCCGGGATCATGAAGATGTTCAAAATGACATTCAGACCACCGGCGCCAAGTGTGAAATACAGGATGTACTTCGTTTTCTTTTGAATATAGAGACCCGCGGTGTAAATAGTAATGCCGCCGTGCAGCAGCAGGGGGCCGGCGAGGTAGGGTATAATGACTTTGCCCATTTCGTATTTTGAGGAGGCGAGTAGAACCATGACGTCGCCGCCATAAACGGAAAACAGGAAAATCGCCGGAATCGTCGCCATCAGATAGTAGTCCAGCACCGAGCTTAGGAACGACTCCGTCGGTTGCCGCCCTTTCTCATCCCAGATCGCCAGGTACATCGGAGTGACGGCAAACATCATCACGGTCAGCAGCGACTTCAGGTGCGTCGTGACCCCGTAGCCGACCGAATAGAGCCCGACGGCTTCCGGGCCCATGAATATCTGCAGCACGTAGCGGTCCCCGATGCCGGAAATCACGTTTGCCAGAGCGGCCGGCACCAGGGGCAGGCCGAAGCGAAGTCCGTCCATGAGAACGTTCCGGGAAAATGTTGACGGAACCAGTTTCTTTTGCCGCAGCAATACCACCAGCATCACGATCGCCGTCGTCGTCTGAATGCAAATCGAACCAATATAAAGTCCCTTCAGGCGCACAAAAAAGCCGAACATCAAGATCAGGCTGACGCTGAAACCAACAAACTGGCGCCCCAATCCCAGCCAGGCGAACAGCTTTGCCTTCTGCTCGACGCGCAGAAAGGACACGAACATTGCCGGCACGGAGCCAACAATGAGCAAGACGCAAATGAGTTTGTACAGCTCGTACAACTCCTGCCCACCCGTATGCTCCGGCCCCAGGAACAAGACCAGGGCAAAAAAGAGCAGTCCCATGATGGTCCCCAGACCGACACAACCCAGAAAAAAGGTGGTGTAAAACGAGGACATGGGCGGTCCACGTTTGCCGCTCGTAAACTCCGAGAAGAATCGCAGCACAGACCGGGGCAGTCCAAGCCGGGCGATCGGGCCGACAAATGCCGTTGTGGCCGTCAGGAGACTGAGCCACCCATACTCCTGTACAGTGAAATACCGCGTCCAGATCGGCACGCGCGCCAGTGTAAGTAAGGTGCCGAGAATATGTACGATAAGGTACCACGTGGACTGCCGGGCAAGTTCTCTAAGCATCAACTTCCGCCAGGCGCAACATCAATTCCTCAGAAACCGTCTGCAGGACGCTCTCCTGGGCCGAGTAAAGATAGAAATGGTCTCCCGGAAACAGGTGCGCGGAGAAGGGCGCCTCTGTATGCTCCTCCCAGGCTTCCAGGTCTTCCTGATCGACGAGCTCATCGTGCAAGGCGCCGAGGGCAACGATCGGGCACGCAAGCGGTGGCTCCTTTCTGAACTCATAGCGTTCGTAAAGCGAGAAATCAGCGCGCAAGGCAGGAAGAAGCAACTCCAGGAGCTCGGCATTCTGCAGAACCGGCTCCGGGGTAAACTTGAAGCGGCGCAGTCCGGCAATGAATTCTTCACGCTCCAAATGGTGAATGGGAGGCAGTTTGTTCGGTCGCGGCGGAGACTGGTGGCCGGAAACGAAGAGTGCCTCCGAGCCTCGCGCGCCGCTCCGGCGCAGCAGTCGCGCCAGCTCGAAGGCGATGAGAGCCCCCATGCTGTGGCCAAAGAAGGCAAACGGTCTGTCGAGGTAAGGTTTCAATACCTCCGTCAGTACCGGCAGCAATTCATCGAGGCTACTGTACGGTGTCTCCATGATTCGGGTTTCCCGCCCGGGTATTTGTATTGGGCAGACATCGACCGAGGGGGGTAATTTTTCGGGCCAGGTGCGATAGGTGGAAGCTCCCCCGCCGGCAAAAGGAAAACAAAAAAGCCGAAGCCGTGCCTGGTCAGATGGCGCGGTATAAGCTATCCACTTATCAGATGAAGCCTTCGCGGTGTTGTTCATTAACGGTTCCTCATAGGTCAGGCCGCGATCTCGCACGGCCTGAAATCATCAATCCAGTCACAAAGCGTGTCGGTCAGCCACTCCTGATGCGCGACGAGCGTAAACAAATGATCCGCACCGTCGAGGACCTCTACGCGTGGCCGGCGGCCCTCCGGCAGAGCTTCGACCGCATCCTGCAGCAGCTTCCGATAGTTGTACTGACCACAGCCGCTCGCGGCGTAGACAAAACAGACCGATACATCGCGGTCGAGCAGTGCATGCAAGTCCGCAACAACCTCCTCTTTCGGAGGAAGTTCCCAATTCTCGGTCAGCTGCCTGACCTGCTTCGAGGTATGAAAGGTAAACAGACCTCGCAGAATTCCCCAAACCTCGCTCTGACCGGTCAGGAGACGTTTCCAGCTGCGCAAGCTTATCAGAGAGCCTTTGTAGGCGCTTGCAAAATAGCCTGTAGTCGGGAAGGAAAAAGGCTCCAGCAGGTTCACGCCGACAACGCGTGAATCCAGCCGGGCGATGCGAAACGCGTTGTCGGCCCCCGAGCAAAGTCCCATCAGAATAAAATCCTTGATGCCGTGGGCCTCGGCGAGATGATCCATGACGGCCCGGGTATCCTGTGCATACAATTCGTTTGTGTCAGCAGTGGCAGCCCCGGGCAGGACGCTGTCACCGATACCGGAAAGGTCGAAGCGAACAGCAAGGAAACCCATGGCAGCAAATTTTCTCGCCAACTTCACATAGAGACGGTTCGGGCCGACACGATGCAAAGTACCTGAATTGAGAAAAATGATACCCGGTCGTTGCGCCACATCTGCGACGCTGTCCGTAGTGGGAAAAGTGACGATGCCAACAAGCGCTTTTGCCTTGCCGAGAAGAACGGCTTTTTCCCTCACACAACCTCCCCGCTCACAGAAGATACGATCAATTGCAGCAGCCTGTCGGGGACGGACAGCGCGTCCGAGCCGCCAGACTCGCGCCAGGCATTGGACCCGCTAAACTCATGTACGTTTACGCCGATGCCCTGAGACCTGAGGCTCCCGGCCAACGCGTGTATCTCGGACGTCCCCTGACTGTCAATAAGAGTCACACTCGACACATTTGGCTTTGCGGCCGAAAGCAAGTCTACCGCAGCAAGGCTTTCACGCAGATTTTGCGTCACCGGAAATCCTACCACTTCATTTTCGAGACTACCGTTGCCCGGGCCGGCTCCTTCATCGAGTCGCACTTCCCAGTCCGGCAGATTGTTTTCCATCCAGTCGCGATGCATCCCGCTCAAAGCATTAAGGTACGCTTCGCCGTTGATAACCGGGTCCCAGAGAACCAACTTATCGACGTCATCCCTGATGGCGCCCACAGTGGCCGCGAGGGATGCTCCCATGCGCAACCCGACCAGAGAGACCTGCCGGAGTCCGCCCGTGTCTCTGATTTCGTCGACAGCCTGCCCGAGATCCTTTTGCCAGTCGGAAAAATCGACCGTTTCAATTTCACCGGAGGAATCACCGCAGCCGCGGTAATCGAAACGCAGCACGTGGAATCCCTTCTTGGCGAACAGCACCGAAAGTTGGCGATAGGCCCGGTGCATCCACAAATACTCCTGACCGAACGGGTAGCACAAGACGACGCCCTCATCCCTCGGCGTCCCGGCTTGCGGGAAGTAGTAGATGCCAAACAGCGGGCTCTCTGAGTCTCCAAAATATATCGGGTGCATATCTTCTCTAAATGAGACCTTTCTCAGGAAACTATCGCTCTGCTCTTCCGAAACTTGTCAAGAAATCGTCGCGCCCGGCCATCGCCGGCCGGTTTCTCTCCTGCAAGTTCCTGCTCACAGAACTCAGCCAATTGTCGCAAATTTTTGAAAATAACTTCACGAGGATTTACATGCAAACCAAATCTCTCCTCGATGCGATAAATAACTTTCATAGATAATAGCGAATGACCGCCCAGATC